>JAYUHL010000107.1:0-6342 GCA_043767085.1 Minisyncoccota bacterium | reverse complement strand
GACCCAGATTAATAACAAGAAACTTGTGCCTTCTATGGTGTCATTTTACGCCAGCCCAATTAAGAAGGTACGGTGTCTTAATTAAATCATTTGACATGGGGGTTTGTTGTTTGACAAATGTTTTATTTGTTTTAGAAAAAAGAGCCGCAGGCTGTACCTGCGGCTCTTTTTTCTTTGTAATTTACCTCGCGTATTCTGTTATTCTATTTTCTCGGATGAGTGTTACACGTATTTCGCCAGGGTATTTGAGTTCTTGTTCTATCTTTTTAGCTATATCGTGAGCCATGTTTTTTGCTTCTATGTCTGTAACTTTTTCTGGAGTTACAAAGATTCGTATTTCACGTCCTGCTGCTAGAGCGTATGATTTCTCGACACCAGTAAAAGCTTTTGCTAGTGCTTCTAGGTCTTGTAAACGCTTCAAGTAGTTCTCGACACTATCACGGCGGGCACCAGGGCGTCCTCCTGAGATATGGTCTGCTGTTTGGACTATCACTGCTTCGATACTTTCATGAGGGCAATCATCGTGGTGACTTTTCATAGAGGTAACTATGCGTGGATCAGCTCCGAATTTCTCGAGGATTCTAATTCCGATATCGATATGTGTACCTTGGACTTCGTGGTCGAGAGCCTTGCCTATGTCGTGAACAAGCGCACCTGCTTTAGATATCTGTACATCGGCACCTAGTTCACTTGCGAGCATTCCTGCGATGTGTGCCATCTCTATAGAGTGCTGGAGGACGTTTTGTCCGTAACTTGTACGGAAGTATAGACGACCAATGATAGCGATGATTCGTGGATCTAAATTAAATATCCCACATTCATAAACAGCTTGATCACCTTTTTCTTTTATTATTTTATTTATATCGACTTGCGCTTTGGCTACTACTTCTTCTATTTTTGCTGGTTGAATACGTCCATCCAAAATAAGGTTTTCTAATGCAAGTCTTGCAACTTGACGACGAACAGGATCAAAAGAAGAAATAACAATTGCACCTGGAGTCTCGTCTATTATCAGCTCGACACCACTTGCTCTTTCAAAAGCACGAATGTTTCGTCCTTCTTTACCAATGATTTTTCCTTTTATGTCATCATTAGGAATAGAAACAGAAGTTGTCATCATTTCACTTGCTGTACTTGAAGCCAGACGGTTTATACTTGCTGCTAGTATGTCTTTTGCGCGACGGTCTAGTTTCTCAGTATTTGATGTTTCCATCTTTTGCATACGGACAACCAGGTCCTCTGCGTATTTATTTTCAATGTTTTTATAAAGAATTGCTTTTGCATCATCGATAGACAAATGAGATACTTTTTCTAATTCTTTTTCTTTTTCGGCTTCAATACTATCAACACGCTCTTTGATTTTTTTAATTTCTTCGATTTTGATTTTGATATTTTCAAATTCACGATCAATCTCACTCTGACGACTATCTAACAGTTCTTCTTTTTTAATGTGTCTTTTTTCTGTTTGTTTAGATTCTTCTTCTTTTTCCTTTTCTATCTTGTGAAGTTCAGCCAACATTTCTTCACTTTTCTTTTTACCACTATCAACTTGCTTTTGGGCTTCTTCCTTTGCGGCTAACATCATCTGCTTGATTTCGAGCTCCATAGAACCCTTTTTACCAAGAGAGATAATCAATCGCAAATAATATCCTAAAGCCACACCAGCCAAAAGGGCTATTACTGCTATTATTATTGCTATTAAACTCATACGACTAATACTCGTTTAAAAATACGAAATTAAGAGACCCTTTTTATTGCATAAAGGAATTCATGAACAGATTTTATGTTTTTTGTGAAGTGAGTCATTGTGTCGTATATAGAAACGAATGTAAATAATTTTTAAAATTCGATACTCACATAATACCGCAAAACCACATTTTTGTCTATAATCGAGTATTTTGGTACAATAGGGGGATGAAAATGGAAGGAATGCCTAAACAAGAAGAATTAAGTGGAAAAGAAAATTTTGAGACTATTTTTTTAGATGTGAAAGAAATTGAAAAATTTGATACAGATGGTTTTGATGAATATGATGTTGATGGTTTCGAGGAAAAGATTAACAAAAAAGGGGTAAAACCAGATTTTGTGCTAGACAAATATCTTGAATATATTGCGTTAGATAATAAACAAGAAGATTTTTCTCTAAAAGAAATGAGTTTTCATGGTGCAATGAGAGCTTGGTTGCATTGTGATTATAAAAATGCAATTAATTTTGTTAAAAGTAATTTTGATTTTAAGTCATCTGAAGACATTGATTTTGTTAAAAAATATAAATTTTTAAATTTAGTATCTGTTTTTATATTTGAAAATATGTATGCAGATCAAAAAAAAGAATCAAATTCTTTAATTATACAAGAGGAAATATCAGTTTTTCATGAATTGAAAAAATCTATAGATAAAAAAGAAAGTTCTTTCTTATTAGATTATTTTGCCAAAGACTTTTCTTCTGTTGCTGATGGGAGTCGTGAATCAGTCACTGGAGGAAAGTTAGAATATGTTCCTTTTGAAATTGCTCCAAAAATATTTGCACTAGACAAAATGAGTCCTTTTGTTTTAATTTCTAAACACAATCTAACTCAAGATTGTCTGTATACCTCAAAACCAGAAGATTATGAAAAGATAAAAGAAATTATAACTAATGTTACTGAGAAAGATTTCCCTTCGCAAGAGGTTTTTGATATTCTCATAAAGTATTTTACCACCATAGTCATAGAAAATAAGAATAATCAAAGCATCGACATGCAAATTTATAGAAAACTTAATCAGCCATATCACCGACAAAAATTAAAAGAATTAACTAGTATTGAGATTAATAGCTTATCAATAGATGAACAGTTTTATTTCCTTAATTATTTAAAATTAGTTAGTAATTTTAATTTAAAGAAAGTTGTCGACTTTAATAATAAGTTTTCAATAAAAGGATTTCGTACTTTTTTGTCTATCGAACACGGAGGAAAAGAAATGGGGGACAAAATATTAGAGTTAGGGGAAAAGTTACCAGAAGAAACAGCAATAAAGGTATTTGAGAAGTACAATCAAATAATCGACAACATTAACAACATAATTGAATTTACGCAAAAGTCTTTCAAGAAAGAAATAGAGACAAGTCCAGAATTGATAAGTAAAATAGAAGAAACTTTATATTTAAAAGCAAAACAAGTTTTAGATAATGTTCATACTAATATAACAAAAAATAAAGAAGTAAATGTAAATCAAATTGAAAAAAGTCTAGATAGAATTAACGCAGACACACTAACTACCTTTGCTATTTTCAAACAAGCTATTAAAAATGGAGAAAAGTTACCAATAGAAAGCATCGAAGGTGCAGTATTTTCCAAAAAAGAGGCAACAAATATATCAGAACAACAACAAAAAGAAATGTTAGACTTGTATGAAATAAATTGGAAGAATCATCCAGATCGTGGATTTGTGGATTCTTTGAAAGAGTATTTCCAAACAGCCTTTAGTCCAGAATCTAATCAAAATAAAAATCAATTCTACACTTTTGAAAAAGACGGTAGTATTAGAGCTTTTTTACGTTTTGAAGAACAAGAAAAAGGTAACTTGTATGCAAGTGCTCTAAACGTAGACGAAGCAAGTAAAAGCTTTGGCCTAGGTGAGGCTATGATGGATGAAGCACTTACTCGCGAAGCACAGACACATATCTTGCACGCTTCTTGTCGTAAAGATAATCAGAGCAATATGCGTTATTTCGAAAAAGGATTTATCGCCAATGGTTTTAAGCAAACAAATAATACCGAAGAATTAGATTTAATCTGGGATGAAAAAGAAAATAAAAATATTTTTACAAAACAAAAGACTGTCCAAGAATTAGTAGAGATGTATTTGAAAAACGATACACCAGAAAATATAGAAATTAGAAAAGAAAATAATTTAGAAGATTTACATCAAAAAATACCAGAAGGTAAGTCGTTGGTCCGTTGTTTCCCAGACCCACTAAACAGTGGTAGTTGGTATGCTGTTTATGAAGAAGTAAGTTCTAATTACGGTATGAATCGTGGTGCGACAGAATAGATAGCCTCGAACATACTTTTAAAAAGTTTACTTATCCTAGCGTCTTCTATTATGATGCTTATCAAGTTGTCGTTCGAAACTGTAATTATACCTATTTTATTTTCATAAATTTGAATAGCACCTTCTATATCATTTATGGGTGTTTTTACTATTTTTAGATCTGTAATTTTAAAGAAGTCTGGATCTGTTTCGTATTTTTTTTGGAATAAACTATTTGAAAAATCATTATCTATGAAAAGTATTCTTTTTTGAATATTTTTCTTTTCTCTTTTTAGGACATAAGCATCGTTTACATCTTTGAAGTATTTCTCGACTATTTCCATATCAACATATGTTAGAACTTCGGTTGTAGAAAGAAGTGTGTCTTCGAGAACTTTTTGTATTCCTTCCTTTCCTTCAAAGAACTGAACATTTGGTTTACCCTCTTGGAGGTTGAATTGTGATATGAAGTTACCGAGGCCGTATTTGACTGTTTCGGTTGCCAGTTCTAAATTCTTTTTATCTTTTTCTAGCTTGTTGAGCAATAGTGACGGGTGTGAAGCCGAAAATGTAGTTACAGCCCCCGTCCCGCCTTTTTTATTTACAAGACCCATATTTTCGAGTTGTTCTAGTATTTTATAGGTTAAACCCCGTTTTATACCACTCCAGGACGATAAAGCCTTGGCTTTTTGAGGCCCACGCTCGAGCAGACTTTGGTAAACGAGGGCTTGGTCCTCAGACAAACCACCCTCTATTAATATGTTCTCACTTGATATTGGCATACTTTTATTGTAGCATATCTACTTTTGTCACACAAATGTGACAATGTGGATAACTAATAAACCCTTATTTTATAATAAATTTATAGAACACATAGCATTTTTGTATATAGCTTATTGACAAAGTGTGTTATTCCTGCTATACTATGTGCAAGAAGTTAAGGAGAGAGTTCTTTAAAGGAGATATATGATAATGATGTTTACCTCTGATTTTGTGTTTGATTCTATAAATGCAAGACGGCACCTAGGCCGGTAAGTTAGGAAAGAAGAGAGAGTATTCTATAAACATTACATAAATTCTTTTTTGCACCGTGAGAGGAATCCAATATATGCCGCAAAACATATAAAGGAGACCACAATCTCACAAACGTTTCGTAATGAAATCGACTGGATATAACGACCTAACCCATTGTTGTATCTAGAAATGTCTTTACGAACCCTAAACAAATTTTATTTAATAAAGGGCAAGCCCTAAAATAAATAAAATTTGATACGGGCAAGGGAGAGAGACAACCCTAAAGCAATAAGATTGCACGGGTAAAAAATTCTTTTTGAGAAGGAATCAAGAATAATATTCTTGGAGGTTGATAACAAAAGAGAGATTGTGTATCAATTCAAAAAGTTGAACTTTGACAATAAAATATTGTGCGGACAAGAATCAAGGTTTTTGAACGTGCATAATCTTAACAAAGAGATTTGTTGAGAATATATGTTGTTTAGTGATTAGAGTTTATTTTTGTAAGTTCTAATAACTAAACAACAGAAAAAACGGAAAAAATAAACTTCGGGCCTCAGGCCCCGGTATTAAATGGTCTAAAAATTGTGGGCAAGATTGACCTTGGTCTCAATGCTGACTGTTCTGCAATGGTTTTTCTGATATAATATAACAAATAATTAACAATTTATTTTAAAGTCTCAATGCTGACTGTTCTGCAATGGTTTTTCTGATTAGGAATTTTCGACACAGAGTCAGAAGCCTTTAAGTCTCAATGCTGACTGTTCTGCAATGGTTTTTCTGATAAGATGCTTTGAATGGATTTGAGTTAACTAAGGTCTCAATGCTGACTGTTCTGCAATGGTTTTTCTGATAGCTACTTAGAACCCTCTTATATAGGGGATTGGAGTCTCAATGCTGACTGTTCTGCAATGGTTTTTCTGATCACTGTCTACAGGCGTAGTACAGGCAGGCCAAACGTCTCAATGCTGACTGTTCTGCAATGGTTTTTCTGATAATTAAGCCGTATGCAACAGCTCAACCAATTAAGGTCTCAATGCTGACTGTTCTGCAATGGTTTTTCTGATATAAACGATCTTTATGGAAACAGTGCTGTCAAAGGTCTCAATGCTGACTGTTCTGCAATGGTTTTTCTGATGAGATATTTCAAAAGCAGATGCAGAACTGTTAAAAGTCTCAATGCTGACTGTTCTGCAATGGTTTTTCTGATTATTTCTTTGGATAAAATTAACGAAGATGGTAATGTCTCAATGCTGACTGTTCTGCAATGGTTTTTCTGATAACATCGAGACCCTGCCGGCAGATCTCGTGAAG
>JAYUHL010000106.1:0-6350 GCA_043767085.1 Minisyncoccota bacterium | reverse complement strand
TTGTTTAGACAAAACTTTAAAGTCTTTAATATCTACCTTTTTAACAACTTCTTTTTTGATAGATGAAACATCTGCTTTAAGTGTAGAAATATCTGAACTTATTATCTTATTTTGAGCTTCTATTGTCTCTGTTTTTTTATAAATACTTGTAAGTTTTGCTTGTGTAAGAAAATCATTACTTTCAATTTTATTTACTTTCCCTTCTACTAAAACTAATCTTGCATCTATGATATCTACCTTTTCTGCAACACCAATAACAGTTTCTGCTAAAAACTTCATCGAATCCTTCATCGACTCTAGTAAAACATTGGTATGCCTTGCTTCTTGAGCGTAATTAATACCTTGGTCTTTAGTTTTGTTTACTTCCTTTTTCATATCTCTATTATAAAACTTGTGAAAAATAAAGCAAATCACCACCTCCTTACAGGAGCAGTACACCTTTCGCTTTTTTGATTACAAAAATACTCAAGGCCTTGCGTTTGGGTCTCTACCCAAACTCACCCCCCTTCGAATACTCCTCCTCAACAAGGAGGAGAGTAGTGCATTTCGTCCCCTCCTTTTATAGGAGGGGGGCTGTATAGTCACAGACGGGGTGGTGATTATATCCCACTTGCTACATTGTATATAGGCATTAAAACTGAAGTGAGGAGCAATCCAACTCCCAATCCAAGTGCAACGATCATCATCGGTTCAATCAAAGAAACGAGGTTATCAACAGCTTCATTTACTTCACGTGAATAGAATTTACCCAATGTTTTTAGAATAGTTCCCATAGATCCTGTTTCCTCTCCTACACGTATCATACCAGACATAATCTTTGGTATCTCTTCGTATTTACTTAGAGCATCAGACAGTGACTCACCACTTTTGACTGATTCAGTTGTTTTCTTTAATATGTCTGCATAGATTTTGTTCCCCACTACCTCGCCTGTTAGTTCGATACAACGAACAATCGGTATCCCCGAGGAAAGCATTGTTTCCATATTGTCAGCGATACGAGAAAGATAAAGCTTGTTATAAATACCCTTTATAACTGGTATAGAAATTTTTAAATTATCTAAGAAAGCTTTACCTTTCATTGTCTTAGAGAAATGAAAAACATACATTATAGCTATAATAACAACTATCAAGACAAATAAACCGTAGTTAACGAGCAGATCACTTATACCCATAACTATTTTTGTTGCAAATGGGATTTCTTGTCCAGAATCTTTAATAATAACAGTTAGTCTCGGAACAATAAAAACAAACATCATGGTCATAACAACAATAAAGACTCCTATAACGAACCCTGGATATACCAGAGCATTTTTTGTTTTAGAAGTTAATTGGTATTGACGATCTAAATAATCAGCTAGATATGAAAATGTCTGATTGAGCTTTCCTGACTCTTCTCCAACCTTTACCATGTTTATGTAAAACTGCGAAAAAACATCTGGGTGGTGAGACATCGCGATAGAGATAGTCTGACCGCTGGAGACATCACTTGAAACTGCATTTAAAACTTTTACTAAAGCCTTGTTTTCCGTATTTGTCGCTAGTAAATTAAAAGCTTTTAATGCTGAAACTTGAGCTTCAAACAATACAGCTATCTGTCGTGACATAACAACAACGTCTTTATTTGAAACTCCTTTTTGAAAAAAAGATATGTTCATTATGTCGGTATTGTCTTTTTTCTCGTCAATATAAGAAAGAATCAGTCCTCTACGTTGAATCGATGAAATAGCGAAATCTTTACTTGATGATTCGATTGTTCCAATTTTTTTCTCACCTTCTGGTGTTATAGCTTCGTATTTAAATAACATATTTTTTACAACAAGCGTTCGAGAGCTTGAGGATTAAGTGAGTATTGATAAGCAGTTTCTAGAGTTATTTGACCATTAGTAACGAGCTCGACAAGTGATCGATTCATATCGATCATTCCGATTTCAGAGGAAGTTTCTATCACAGTATTTATTTCTTGAGTTCTTTTTTCGCGAATTAAATTTGCTACGGCATTATTATTAATGAGCAATTCATAAGCTGGTATGCGTCCCCCAGTTATACGAGGCACTAGACGTTGAGAAAATATACCCAACAGTGATGAAGCTAACTGTAGACGGATTTGGTCTTGTTGATGTGAAGGAAAAGAGTCTATAATACGGTCGATAGTCTGAGCAGCATTGTTTGTATGGAGAGTTGAGAGCACCAAGTGCCCTGTTTCAGCTGCAGTAACAGCAGCAGCCATTGTTTCAGTACTACGCATCTCTCCTATTAGGATAACATTTACATCTTCACGTAAAATTGAACTAAGCGCTCCTTCAAAATCCTTCGTATCTATCCCGACTTCACGTTGATCAATAATTGATTTGTCAGTAGTATAAACGAATTCAATAGGATCCTCGATTGTAACTATATGTTGAGTAGAGTTAGTATTTATGAAATTAATCATAGTTGAGAGAGTGGTGGATTTTCCTTGTCCAACAGGTCCCACAACTAAAAAGAATCCTTGTTTTTTTATAGCGAAAGTTTCTAGTATTTTTGGTAAGTTCAAATCATCAAAAGATTTAGCCTTAGGAATCAATCTAATAGCAACACATAAATTGCCACGTTCAACAAAAGAATTACAACGCAAGTGATGGATATCTTTATGAGAATAAGAAAAATCAGCATCTTTTTCTTCTAAGAATTTTTTTGTATTTTCTTTACTCATTAAGATATTTAATATATCAATCATATCGTCACGAGTAAGCAACTCTTGGCTTGAAATGAAAATCAATTGTCCATTTATACGAAAAGCTGGTTTACGTCCCTCTCCCAAATGAATATCAGATCCATCTTGAGAAATGAGTTCATTTATTAAATTGTCTACATATTTTTGTTTATCCATGTAAATTATTATATTATAATATTCTTTATTTTGCTATTGATTAGAAATTATAAGTTTCTTGTAGAGTGATATTCCCCTTTAAACTCTTGAGTATCGCATCTTCGCGTAGTGTAATCATACCATTCTTACGAGCTACTTTGTAGATCTCAGCTTCAGTAGGACTCTTTAGAATCGCAGCTTTTAATTCTGTATCAATTTTAAACATTTCAAAAACAGCTACACGACCTTTTAAACCAGACGGACAATCCGACGATGGAACTGCTTCAAAACTTGTGTCGGTAATATCTAATTTCGATTTGTACTCTTCTGGTAAATCAGCGAATTGTTTTTGAATCATGGTTTTTGTAGCTTCGTCCATTGGAATTTCTCTTTTATTTTCTGGATTTATACGTTTAGCTAAACGTTGAGCAATACACAGTATGAGCGTCGGGGAAATCAAATATGGATCGATCCCCATATCAATCAGACGTGGAATAGCCCCTATAGATGTATTAGTATGGAGTGTCGATAGTACGAGGTGCCCAGTTAGTGCAGCTTGAATCGCTAGTTCAGCTGTTTCTTTATCACGGATTTCTCCCACAAATATAATATCTGGATCCTGACGAAGAATCGAACGTAAACCAGAAGCAAAGGTATAACCTATCTCTGGTGCAACCTGAGATTGATTAACCCCTGGCATTTGATATTCGATAGGATCCTCAAGTGAAACGATATTGTGAGTTTCATGATCTAGTTCTTTTAGCATCGAATACAGTGTTGTAGATTTACCACTACCTGTTGGTCCAGTGATCAAGATAAGTCCATAAGGCTTTGCTAGAGCTTCACGAATTAACTCTAAATAGTTTGCTGATAAATCTAGAGAAGATAATGGTTGTGCTCCTTTTTTTGAATCAAGTATTCTCATAACTATCTTTTCTCCATAATACGCTGGCATACTAGAAACACGAAAATCTATTTTATGACTATTTATTTTTGCTCCAAAACCACCGTCTTGGGGTTTACGTTTTTCGTCTAAACGCATTTTAGCTAGTATTTTTATACGAGCAATCACACCACTATAAACATTTATGGGTAATATGAGTTCTGTGTGGAGTGTTCCATCTATTCGAAAACGTACTTGAACTTTGTCTCCAACATTTTCTATATGTATATCAGATGCAGTACTTTCTACTGCATGTCTGAGTATCAAAGCTACGATTTTTATAATAGGAGCATCTTCAACTATATTTTCTTCTTTCTTTAAATTTTGTTCATCTATGAATTGTTGCTTTTTATCTTTCAAAACACTGTCATCTAAAGTATTGGCTATTTCATTATCTAGTTCAGACAAAGCTTGATCTACTTCGCCACCTAAGCCATCATATTTTTTTATGAGTTCATTATACGTGGATGTTTTAATTAAATATATTTTATAAGCTTTATTTAATTTATTAGCAATAAAAGTTACAACATCTAAAGACTGAGTATCTTCAGGATTTAAAATACCAACTTCAAGCACAGATTCATTATCACCTATAATCACTAAGTTATATATTTTTGATGTTTCAACTGGAATAAGCTGTAATGTAGCAAGGGGAATCGAACTAGTATCAACATCACGAAAAGGTATATCAAAAATCTTACTTTTAATTTCTAAAATAACTGATTCATCAACATTTGAATAAATTAGAGCTTGGTCGATACTGCCTCCATATTTTTCATTTGCTAATTTATTTACAGCAGAAGCTTTTTCTGAAGTAATAATATTTCTTTTAATTAATTCATCGAGAATCATCATAACTAATTAGTAGTGAAAGACAAAACCTCCCCATAATAAGGCACATTACCTATAACAGAAACCGCTCTGAAATAGTAAGTTTTCTGACTTTTCAAACCTATTATACTTGTAGCAAATGTACCTAGTTGTGTTTTTAGAACTTTGGGAGTTTTACTTTCTAATAATTCACTTGCTCCAAATTCAAAATAAGAACTAGAGACAACCTCACTTGTTAAAACATTAGCGTTCAAGATAGCTTTGTTTGTAGTTATTTTTGTAGCTTCAGTTGTCTCGACTTTAATATCTGTAGCGATGCCTAATTTAGGATTTTTAGTACTTGGTAACTGATTTGTGATCTCTTGACCCAATGTAGTATTGTTAGGTAAAGAATCTGTCGTTATTTCAGAGAAAGGGTTCTGTCTTCCTGGTTCAACAGTTTCTAGTTTAACTGCATTGTCTGTTAAAATAATAAATAATTCGTTACTAAAAAAATTAGTATCAAGCTTTATGTTTTTAATTTTTACTAGAGTCGACAAAAATAAAGTATCAGTATTGGTTTTATCCTGAGAATTAGAACCTAAAATGGATTTAGATGATACAAGTGGACCAGTATCTTCTGAAGCTTCTGATTTAGTACTTTTTGAGATATAAACATAGGCGCCATAAATACAACCTATAATCAACAGAACTATAAAAAAAATTTTGCTTTTATTCATAATTATTTAAGCCAATACGTTTCAACTTTTAATGTAAAACTCAGGGTGACCGGTCCAGTTGAGTTTTTTTCAGAAGAATTTTTGGGAGTCGAATCAAAGTTTATTGATTTTATATCGAGCATTCTTAGATTAAGTTCTATGTCTTTTAAGAATAAAAGAAATGTGTCATAGGTTCCATCAACTGTAAACTCTATCGGAAATGTACCATAAGCGACATTTGAACCAAAAGTTTGTTTTTGTTCATTCATATTTGACCCAACTTCTTTTGTAGTATTTTTCTTTTCTAAATTATTTTCAAATTTTATATTACTGATAGGCATTCCATGAGAAGTAGCTAACTGTTCTACTTCTAAGATGAATCTTATGTTGTTAACTGTATCTGGAAGAAAATGTTCCAACCTTGTTTTGTCTTCACTTTTGATATTATTAAACTTTGCAATTAAATCATCTTGATTTTTCTGTAGAGCCTTTGAACTATCTAGTGCTTGATTATGCATAACTAACTCACTTTTTAAATCTTTCACATCCTTACGAAATGGATCGATTCCAAGAAAAAAGAGAGCTCCACTTAAAATTAAAAATATTATTGTATATAAGTATTTCATATTATTGATTGGGGTTATTTACACCCTCTGGTAGATTAGGCGTGCTTGTAACTGGAGTAATTGCTCCATTTGGATTGATTTGACTATTTGAATCTAAATTATTATTAATTTTAAAATCCTTTTTACTATAATAATTATTCTCTTTTTGTAGGTTTGTTTTATATGACAATAAAGAAGGATCAATGATAAATTCAACATCAAATTTCACACGACCGTCCTTTTCTTTTGCTAAATTCGAAAAAACAACATTTTTGAAATATCTACCTTTTTCTGTATTAAAAATATCAGACTGGATAGCAATAGACTTATAATTTAAAGCCAAACCAGACATTTTGACCGAAAAGATTTTATTTTCAGTTGATTGTTGAGTAAAGTTTGTATACTGGATAGATGGGATAGTAATA
>JAYUHL010000105.1:0-2691 GCA_043767085.1 Minisyncoccota bacterium | reverse complement strand
ATAATGCTTATTTACCTTACTATATTTAACCCTCGGTGTCTTTTTATATCATAGATCCAATAGGGCTATGGTGTCATTTTAGATCATAGAATGCGATGCCTTGTGCGAAAAAAGACATTGGTATATAATGATTTCATACCTGGTTTAACAGGGATCGTTTCCAAACGGTCGACAATTATTCAATAGCAAGTTTATCTGCATAAGATAAATAAAACAATTAAATGAATAAACAAGCATTAGTAGAACTAGTTCACGAAAAACTCGGCAGTACAAAAGTACAAGCTGAAGAAATAGTGAGTGCAATCTTCGATGGAATCGTAGCAACTCTTAAAAAGGGTGGCGAAGTTTCTATCGCAGGAATTGGTATCTTTTCAGTTAAAGATCGCGCAGCACGTATGGCTCGCAATCCTAAAACTGGTGAGCAAGTAAAAGTTGCTGCAACAAAAGTTCCAAAATTCAGAGCAGCAAAGGCTCTAAAAGACGCTGTAAAATAAACCTTATTTGTTTTGGTATAACAAATAAATCTTATAAAAAGAAAAACACCCACTCTATCATGGGTGTTTTTCTTTTGTTTAATTTTACTCCAATAAAGTAAGTGCCAGCATTAAAAGCACACCGACAACAACAGTCACAATTTGTGCAAATGAATTACGGATACCTTTGTGTTTATGCAATTCTGGAATTAAATCCGCTAAAGCTATATAGATAAATCCACCTGAAGCAATTGGCAACAAATACAAGATAAAAGAATCTGAAATATTACTTAAAACTAATGCTATGATCACACCAATTATAGAAAAAGAAGCTGAAACGAAATTTAAAAACAAAGCTCTTTTTTTAGAATATCCAGCATGCAGTAATACAGCGAAGTCCCCTATTTCTTGAGGTATCTCGTGTAAAATAACAGCCAAAGTTGTAGCGATACCGAGTGGAACACTAACGAGGAAGCTTGCTCCAATTATTATACCGTCTATTAGATTATGTACTCCGTCAGAAAACAAAATTAATTTTCCTACTGGATGCACATGATTTAATTCCTTATCTTCACCATGATGATGCCAGTGTAGGAACTTTTCTAAAATAAAAAATAATAAGAGACCGCTTATGATTAACAAACTCGTCAAAGTTATATTTGTAGAGCTTTCAAAAGATTCTGGGATTATGTGTATGAACACATCACCGAGCAGTGCTCCAACTGCCAAACTAATAAAAATACCAATATATTTTTTCATCGTTTCCTCTTTAAAAGACAAGGAAAAAACACCAATTAAAGATATTAAACTGACCATCAATACACTCCCTAATGCATATATATAAGTTGTAATCATAGTGCGGGATAAGAGAATCGAACTCTTGCCAACAGTTTGGAAAACTGTAGTTCTACCACTAAACTAATCCCGCATTTTGCTATCATAGCAGATTTTTACAAAAAACAAAATATGCTATACTTAGTGATATGATGGAAAATCTTCTAAATTTAAAAATACAGGTAGTTACAAAAGAAAAAGAATTAAAAGAAATTAACGACATTGAAAAAGATATACATGATAAAAATTTAGAAAAATCATTGTGTTTATTGACAGAAAAAATTATTGATCCGGAAAACTCAATAGGGATAGGTCAATCAGCGGAAGTGTTCAAACACCCAGAATTTGAAAAAAGTCCTTGTTACAAAATAATCCATACAACATCAAACATTGATCTACCTTTAGAAAAAGAAGCGGAAATCATGTTAAAGATCCTGAATGAAAATATAGGTACAGAAACAAGAGTTCCCCTTCCTATTGCCGTCATTTCATCAAATAAATTTTTTAACCAAAAAACAAAGAAAATAGAAAAGAAAGAAGGTCTTGTAATGGAACAAATTTATGGATATACATTAAAAGAAATCTTAGAAAACCCTAAATTACTACCAAAAACATACGATCACAATAAATTCTTTTCTGATCTAAAAATATTCATCGAAAAAATGAATTCTTTTGGTATTTATCATAGAGATTTACACTCAGGTAACATAATGATAGAAGAAGAAACTGGATCCCCTGTTGTTATAGATTTTGGTAGGTCAACTTGCAATTATAGTGGTAACGATGATCCATATAAACAAGAATATTTTATTACGAACGAACAAACAGGATTAGGAGAAATAAAGACCATGTCATTTTCAAGAGACATAGACAAACTAAAAGAAAACAGATTAGCGATGCATGATTTGACGTTTAATAAATAATATGCTATTTTAAAGAAAAAAACAAAATGAGTATAATAATAAAAAGCAATAAAACAATGACAGTAATTAGAGATGCTATCATTGCTATGAAAAGTGAAGATACGGATATCATGAAATTCAGTCCCGCAAAAAATACAGAATTATTTATTATAAAAACAAATTCTCAACATTACAAAGAAAGATTAGAGAAAGGTTTGATTATAAATAAAATTGAAATAGACAGCACAGAGTATGCTATAGCTATTAATTAAAAACATTCTTATTGGTTTTTATTTTAATAATTCTATAATTCTGTTACAAAGGGATAGTTATCTTCTGGTCAACAAATAGCCATATATTATGGCTATTTTTTATGTTTAGGTTCAGGGAATCGTGTATTACATACTCAGGTATTTTCCAATTTTGATTACAAAATAATGGAAAAGTCTTTCGCTTCCCTGTCGCAAGTAAAGTAGTTTACT
>JAYUHL010000104.1:0-6363 GCA_043767085.1 Minisyncoccota bacterium | reverse complement strand
AAGCCATAAGTTTAAAAGAATATTGAGTATAACACCAACAATTGTTGCTGTTATAAATTTTTTTTGAATATTTTTTGAAAAAATCAAATTAGTTAAGAGTATATTTGGGAAAGAAGCAAAAATTGAAATTAAAAGTATACCAAAAACTGGAATCCCACTCAGATAAAGCGGTCCTACGATAAGTAAGATAATTTCTCTCCTAAAAAATACACCCATAGTTACCACAGGTAGTGCTATAGCTAAAGTAATAATCATTATTTTTTCGAATATGTATCCAAGTTTAGTATTATCATTCTCATTCCTTGATAGGGTAGGGAACAGAGAAGTTGCAATAAATCCTGGGATTATCGATGATACAGAAATTAATCTTTGAGCCATTGTATAAAGACCAACTTCAGTGGTAGACTTAATTTGTCCTAGCATTATTGTATCCAGACTAAATAAAAAACCAAACAAACTAATTATAATTAATGGCCATGAAAAATTAAATATCGTTTTAAAATGTTCTCTAGAAAATTTCCATTCTATTCCTTTAAATTCTTTTCTTATTGACCAAACAACATAGATAGTAGAAATGACACTTCCTATCATATAAGCTGTAGCAAGTGAAACAGGATTAGTGTTATTAAGTAATAAAACAAGACCTAGTAACATAATAATTAAATTGATTAATATTTTTGAGAATCCCTCTATTTCCATTTTCTCTAAAGAACGATTGATTGACATTGCAAATTCACGTATTGATTCAGACATAAAAAATACAACAAAAACAAAAACAAGATTAAATCCTATTTTTATTTTTCCAAAATTTGGAGCAAACACTAGTGCCAGTATAGAAAAGATGCCAATCATAGCTAGCCTTATAAATAAGGAGACAGATAAATACTTATATTTATTATCATTGTCCCTAGACATTTCTTTTGTAATAAAAGTATTTATACCAAGATCTCCCAAAACAAAAAAAAGAGATATAAAAGCTAATGAGTATGAAAACAACCCCCAACCTTCGACTCCGAGTTTTCTTGTTGCAACTACAACAATTACTAATTTTAGAATTCTTCCGATTATTTCACCTAAAAACAACCAAAAAGTATTTTTTGCAACAGTTTGCTTATTGTTTGAATTTATAAAAAGAAAGTTTTTAATTTTTTCCATCTTAATGTGTAAATATTATTTGTATAGTTCTGATTATGATACCGATATCGAGAAAGATATTTTTATTTTTTATATAATATAAATCATATTCAAATTTTTCTTTTGAATCTTCTATTGTGTTTGCGTAGCGATATTTTATCTGTGCCCATCCCGTAAAACCAGGTTTTATGATGTGACGAAGTTTATAGTGGGGGATAGTTTCTTCAAGCATCGAAACAAATTGTGGTCGCTCAGGCCTAGGTCCAACAAGTGATAAATCTCCCCTGAGAATATTTATCATTTGAGGTATTTCGTCTATGTGTAATTTACGAATTATTTTTCCTATAGGCGTTACTCTGTTATCATTTGCGCCTGTTGACCATACCGCCCCGTCTCTCTCAGAGTCTGTATTCATAGAACGGAGTTTGTAAAGTTTAAAAACTTTATTATCTAATCCAACTCTTTCTTGGGTGTACAGTACTGGTCCTTTGTCATACAAATATATACAAATAGCACTTATTAATAAAAATGGTGATGTTAGTGTAATTATAATTATAGAAAATATTTTGTCGATAAAAAATACTACACTTTTGTAAAGTGGATCTGTTTTTATGTTTATATTATCAACAATAAAAGGCATATCTATATACGCAACAGGTATTTTGAATAGGTACTTCTCATAAGCTTTAGCCGTGTCTATTACATAGGCACTGTTTGTAAAAAGTTGTAAAAGTTTATCTTCTTTTATGATTTTTTCTTTATCCAATATAATTAAAATATTTTTTATTTTAATCTTGTATAAGTCCAGCTCGTTTATATTTGAAAAATGGTCAATAACAAAAAGTCCAATTTGTGGATTTGTTTTTATTATATTTTTTAATTCTAAAAGATAGCTAGACTCGCCAATGAGGATTGTCTTTTGAGTTATCGTTTTTGAGAAAAGCGTATATATGACCCTTCTAAAAATAAAAGAAAAAAATCCAAATAATCCAACTTGAATAATAAGATTTATTTTTGGTGATATACCAAATATAGGTATAAAATAAAAAAACAAAAGTCCAATAAAAAATGAAGACACTAGTGCCAGAATCCATCTTTTTATATAGGGGATAGTTGGTTTAATATTTACTAAATCATAAAGACCAAATATATAGAAAATCATTACCCAAGATAGGTAAAGTACGGTAAAGGGTAAGAAGTGACTGTCTATAGCAGATTGGTAGTTTATCTGCTCGAAACGTATAAATATGAGCAGCAAAAAGGATATAAAAAAGGATACAAAGTCCCCGAGAGCTACAATAAATATTCTGTTCATATTTTTCATTTTAACATAAATAGGCCAATAAAAACAGGTACAATGATAGTGTTATCATTAAAAACTTGGGGTCCTTCAGACTTTAAGTCAGGTGATATTTATGTAAGTGCTTAATAGTTTTATTGTAAAAGATAAAAGTTTTATCTAGTACGATAATACAATTCAAAAAAATCCACCGTATGGTGGATTTTTTGTTGCCAATTTCTGATTTAAAAGTAGTTTATCTAAACATCGTACTAGTACATAGATATACAAACCCCTGAAGTCTTGTCTAAGTGGTTACCAACATTTTACTTAGGCAAGACCTCAGGGGTTCGACTTTTCAGGATTCGCAAGGACTCTTGCTAGGTGGTCCTTGATACAGAGTCCTTGCTACATATGCATAGATAGTAATTTTATATCTAAACTTTATAAAGTTTCGATTATTTTGACTAACTTTATAAAGTTTGATAATATATCTACATATGGATATCAAGCAAAAACTTAAGATTATTAAACAAAGACTTGGATTAACTCAGACGGAATTAGCAACCAGATTTGGCGTTTCTTTTGTTGCTTTTAACAATTGGTGGACAGGCAAGTCAGTTCCTCGTAAAAAGGCAGAAGTTTTAATAGAAGATTTATTTTTAGAAGTTACTGGACAGAAAGTAATATCAAAAGACAAGCTTTTATTAAAAAAGAAAATAATAAAGGAAAAATCTTTAAAATACAAAAATATAACAGAAGAAATTTTAAAAAATAAAGATATTTACGACGAGTTTGTTTTAAAGTTAACATATCATAGTAATAGTATAGAAGGTAGTACTCTTACAGAAGCAGACACAAAAGCTGTTATCTTTGATAATGTTGCATTGCAAAACAAAACATTAATTGAACAATTAGAAGCCAAGAATCATCAAACAGCCTTGAATTATTTATTTGAATATATTGTTAATAAGGGAAAAATCAATGAAAGTTTGATACTCAAGCTTCATAGTATTCTTATGAATGGTATTAGACCTGATGCTGGTGTTTATCGTAATCATGGAGTTAGAATAGTAGGTGTTAGTTTACCAACTGTTAATTATATTCGAGTGCCTGATTTGATTAAGTTAATTGTTTCAGATCTTGAAAAGATAAATAAAGATACTATAAGTATTTCCGCGAATATACATAGTCGTTTTGAGAAAATTCACCCATTCTCTGATGGTAATGGTCGTATTGGACGACTAATTATGACAGCAATGCTTTTAAAAGCAAATTTAGCTCCAGCTATTATTCATCAACAACAAAAACAACTTTATTATACTTATCTTTATAAGGCTCAGACTAAAGATGACCAAAGTCAATTAGAAGATTTTATTTGTGATACAGTAATGAGTGGTTTTAATGTTTTAGAAAGAATTTAACTCTATATTTACGTTTTATTGGTTAATCGTATCAAAATGATACGATTAAGAGGTGTAAATGATACGAATACATTAATTAAAAATAATAAATCATATGATTAAAATAATCGTTACAGGTGGAGCAGGGTTCATAGGTTCACATAAGGTATATGTTACCCCTGAGGCAAGACCTCAGAGGTTCGACTTTTCAGGATTCGCAAGGAATTCTCGCTATGTGGTCATTGTTGTAGGTATTGCTGTTTTATGACCAAAATGAATTACTATTCCGAATAGTCTTGACTATTTTGAATTATCGTGTAAAATGGTCATATAAGTGGTAATTGGTTAAAAACGTATGAAAAGAAAAATATATAATAAAATCTTAGAAGATTTACTAAAAAAAATGGTTTTTATAGTTGGACCACGTCAAGTTGGTAAGACTTGGCTTGCAAAAGAGATCATGAAAGAATACAAAAACCCATTGTATCTCAATTTTGATAATTCTGACCATAGAGAGATAATAAAAAAACAATCTTGGCTCTTAGATGTTGATCTAATTGTATTTGATGAAATACATAAAATGCCCAAATGGAAAAACTATTTGAAGGGTGTGTATGATACAAAGTCTGATAATATTCATATTTTAGTTACTGGTAGTGCTAGAATGGATGCTTTTAAAAAAGTTGGCGATTCTTTGGCTGGGAGATTTTATATCCATCATTTATTCCCGTTTACCGTTTCAGAGCTTGAAGGGAGTGATTTAAAAAATGTTTCTAGTTTATTAATGGAAAGAAGTGGTTTTCCTGAACCATTATTAGCTTCTGATAATGAAGAAGCGAATCGTTGGCGTAATTTGTACACTGATAGTCTTTTGGGTCAAGATGTTTTAGAATTTCAAGATATTGATAAAATAAATGCGATTCGTTTAGTTTATCAGTCTTTAAAAAGTAAAGTCGGATCTTCTTTGAATTATAGTGCTATAGCAAGAGATATAGGAATTTCACCTGCAACCGTTAAAAAATATATCGAGATACTAGAAGCAATATATGTAATATTTATAGTAAAACCGTATACTTTTAAAATTTCTCGTTCTATCTTGAAAGAACCAAAGATATATTTTTTTGATTATGCATTAGTTACTGATATCGGAGCAAGATTTGAGAATTTTATTGCTTTTTCTTTGTATAAAATGATAAAATTAAAAAATGATATACATGGGACATCATATTCTTTGGGTTTTCTAAAAACTAAAGAAAAGAAAGAAGTAGATTTTGCGATAGCCAATAATCAGAATGATTTAGTAGAAATTATAGAAGCAAAAGTTTCTGATGAAAATATATCCAAAACTTTAGAATATTTTCAAGAAAAATACAAGGTTAATGCTACTCAGGTTGTTTATAATTTGAAAACAGAAAGGATGTCTAGTAGTGGAGCTCAAATAAGAAATGCTGAAAAATATTTATTAAATTTAGAAGAATATTAATTTATGCAAAAAATTATCGTTACAGGTGGACTCGTAAGGGACTCGCAAGAACCGTTATTGCGAAAGCTTCTCTAAACTTTACCTGCCCGAAATGCTACGCATAGTGTTACAGACGGGAATCATTTCAAAAAATCCACCGTATGGTGGATTTTTTGTTACCAATTTTCGATTTAAAAGTAGTTTATCTAAACATCGTACTAGTACATAGATACACAAACCCGTGAGGTCTTGCCTAAGGGGTTACCAACATTTTACTTAGGCAAGACCTCAGTATTTATATACTCAACCCCAACCCCCAGCCCTAGGCAAGGCCTAGGGCTGTTAGGGCTGGACTAATTCAGCCACAAGTCGGACTTGTGGCTGGGGGGCTTCCTCTTCAGATAAAAGTATTCTACTCTCATAGAGAGATTTCTTTAGTTTGCATTTTTCTAGGTTTGTGGTGTATACTGTAGGTATGAAGAAAATAAATCTAAACATTAGTTTACCAATAACAATTTTTAAAGAGGGTAATAAGTATATAGCTTATAGTCCAGCTTTAGATATTTCCACATCAGCATCTACTTACAACAAAGCACAATCTCGTTTTTCTGAATTAGTAGAAATATTTTTTGAAGAGATTTCAGAAAATGGCTCTACTGATACTGTTTTACAAAATTTAGGTTGGCAGAAATTAAAATCAAATTGGCAGCCACCAGTTGTTGTTTCTAATTATATGCAATCCATAAATCTTTCTTATGCCTAAAAAGCAAAATATATCAAATAAAAAGTTTCAGAAATTTTTGGTATATTTTGGTTGTTCATTAAAAAGAGTAAAAGGTGATCATTTTATATATACAAGAAATGGTTTATTGCGTCCATTTGTGATACCAAACGATAATCCATTACCACAATTTATTATTCGTAACAACTTAAGATTGTTAGAGATATCTTGGGAAGAATTCTTAAATATAATAGAAAACATATAGTTCATCCAAACTTTACCTACCCGAAATGCTACGCATAGCGTTACAGGCGGGAATCATTTCAATAAATCCACCGTATGGTGGATTTTTTGTTACCAATTT
>JAYUHL010000103.1:0-2720 GCA_043767085.1 Minisyncoccota bacterium | reverse complement strand
GGTGCAACAGGCGACCTATATGTACGAGTTAAAGTCGAGTCTCATCATTTGTTTAAACGTGATGAAGCCAATCTGATAATGAACTTGTCTATTAAATTAACTGATGCTTTGTTGGGTATGAATTACAACCTAGAAACTCTCGATGGTAATAAAATTGAAGTTAAAATACCGAGTGGAATAAATCATGGAGAACTATTGCGAGTCAAAGGCCGTGGCGTACCAAATAATCGTGGACGCGGAGATATCATCATCAAAATACAAGTAAAAATGCCAAACAAGCTTTCAAAAAAAGAAAAGGAATTGGTAGAGAGTCTTAAAAAAGAGGGGATGTAGGAATAAAAAAAGACCAACTTTTTAGGGTTGGTCAGATTGTACTCCGCAAGGGAGCTGTTACGCACTCTTTACTTGTTGGCTGCTTCCAAGCCGTCAAACTTACTTCTATGTACAATCTTGTCAGGATATTAACTTTTTCGCGTTATTTTTGCAAGTTTTCTTTACATATCTTCATTTTATGATATGATTGTATCTATTATCATTTTTGTGGGCAAAAAGTAATTGCGCCTTAATATAAAGACATGACTAAACTTTCAGTTGCTTCTAAAAAACTTTGGAAGCTTGGGATTAGTGATTTTAATACTCAATACTTCGACTTCAACAAAGACGGGGATTTGATTATTAAAGAAGGACACAATATATATAATGTACGCTACTTAGCAGAAAAATTCGGCACATCATTGCAGATTCTTTTACCATTTGTGATTGAAGAACGCCTCGAGGATTTAATGGACTTGGCTTTCAGTGTCAGTAAAAAAGTTGGCTATCAAGGCAAGTTTTTCTATCACTATCCTATGAAAGTAAACCAAAACCGTGAAGTTGTCATGGCTCTCGTTGGTGAAGGTGCCCATTTGGAAACTTCGTCTTATAATGATTTGTGGCTCATCAAAAGAATGTTGGAACAAGAAAAGTTTAATCCAGACATCCGCATACTTTGTAGTGGTCCAAAAAATAATGACTATCTAAACCTAATAGACGACATGCAACACAAAGGCGTCAAAATATTTCCTCTTATTGAAGGTCCAAGTGAATTAAAAAACTTGCAACACTCTAAATACAATGTCGGTATACGTCTCGACATGCCCGTCAAGGCAACTTCGTATTGGAATAAAAAGTTAGATCGTTTTGGTTTTTCTGCAAAAGAAATATACGAAATGGGTGCTTTCAAAAACTTGAAAATACTGCACTATCATATCGGCTCACAAATTGAAAAACCAGCTGACATTTTAGTTCCTATTAAATACGCTCTCAATGTTTATTTCAAATTAAAAAAGACAAATCCATCGCTTGATACACTCGACATCGGAGGAGGAATGCCGATACCATATACTCGTACAAAAGGTTACAATTTAGACAAGATAATGGAAAAAGTTTTCGAGCTTATGAAGTCTGAATCAGAAAAACACGGAGTTCCACATCCAAACTTAATTTGTGAATGGGGACGTTATGTTGTAGCACCAGCACAGATAAATATCTACAAAATTATTGACACTAAGATAATAAATAAAAAGAAAAATGACGCAAAAAAATGGTACATCATAGACGGTAGTTTTATGAATGACTTGTGTGACACTTGGGCAATTGACCAGAAATGGTTCATCGCACCAGTTAACAATAAAGGTGACGATAAATTGACCGAGGTTTGGCTTGCAGGTTCAACTTGTGATTCTGATGATGTTTACCGCGGAGTTGATGGGTCTGTAACTTTACCTGACTATAACTTTTCTGAAAGTGCTAATGAGCCTATGTACGTAGTCGTATTTGACACAGGAGCGTATCAGGACGCATTATCTATGAATCACTGCCTAATATCTCGTCCACAGCGTATAATAGCCGAAAACGGGCACATAGTGGTGGCTCGCAAGCGTACAACTGCTGAAGAAATTGGAGATAACTTAGGCTGGTAGCAAAAAGACTGACAATTAATTGTCAGTCTTTTTTTATAATTTTATTTTATATATTTCTGTGCAACTAATAATTCTGCCATTAGTATTGCACCGCCGGATGCTCCACGAACAGTATTGTGAGAGAGCCCAACGAATTTATAGTCGAGAACAACACACTCTTCTAATCTTCCTAAAGACAGAACCATACCATTCTCTGTACCACGATCTTTTTTAGGTTGTGGTCTGTTTTCCTCTGTTTTGTAAATTAGAGGTTGAGCTGGCGCAGAAGGTAGTTTGAGTTTTTGTGGCTCGCCAGAAAATTTATCCCAAATCTTTACAATTTCTTCCATGCTCGGCTTTTTATTTTTGAATTTAATATGAACCACCGCTGTATGACCATCAGTTACAGGCACACGTGTACAAGTTGCAGAGATAGAAATATCTTTATTTTTCTTAAAGACACCGTTTTTGATTTCACCTAAAATCTTCTTTGGTTCATTTTCTGTTTTTTCTTCTTCACCTCCGATGTAGGGAACAATGTTGTCTATCATGTCGAGACTCGGTACACCTGGGTAACCAGCGCCACTAACTGCTTGCATGGTAGTAACCATAATTTTTGAAACGGGGAATCCTGCTTTCTCTAAAGCATAAATTGCAGTGAGATAACTTTGGATACTACAGTTAGGCTTGCAAGCGATAAAACCTTTTTTAAAACCATGATTCTTTTGCTGAATTGGAATCATTTTTAAATGATCACTATTTATCTCAGGGATAATCATC
>JAYUHL010000102.1:0-2747 GCA_043767085.1 Minisyncoccota bacterium | reverse complement strand
ACTAAATTTAAGAAAAGTGTTAAGTTTTTCTACCCAATCAGACATCGCCATCGCTTTACCACGAGCTGCCTGCATTTCTGCATAATCCAAATACATATTACCTATACGATTTAAGTGTTCTAATTCTTTTTTATCCAAATAATTTTTAGCAATAGTCACATCACTTGACATAATTTTTCCTTGCGGAGATTTGCGCCAACTAGTCAACCCCATTTTTTCTTTTTTACTACTAACTCGCTCTGTGACAATTTCCGCTGCGGTTTTACCAGTAATAGCAAAATGTAATTTATTTTGTACTGTTGCAAAAAATTCTTTGCTTTCAAACGCAGTAGATGAATAATCTATTGCTGTAGCATATATATCAGTAATCTTTTGATATATTCTGCGTTCACTGGTACGAATATCTTTTATTTCTTCATATAAATCCTCAAAATATCTAGCACTAAAACGAGTTCCGTATTTCATACGATCACTGTCTAGGGCATACCCTTTTTGTATATAATTTTTTAGAATACCAGTTGCCCATGCACGAAATTCTGTACCTCTTATTGAATTAACTCTATATCCTACTGCAATAACTAACTCGAGGCTATAGCAGAGAGTTTTACGCTCAATAGCCCTTTCGCCTTCTTTTTGAACTACCGAGAATTCCTCGGTAGTTGCATTTTTATCAACTTCGCCCTCGTTATATATATTTTTTATATGAAGAGAAATATTATCAGTTGAACAATTAAACAACTCCGCCATCTTTTTTTGAGTGAGCCAAATATTATCTACACTATGTAAAACTTCTATATTTACTCGACCATCTTCTGATTTATAGAAAGCTATTTCATTATCGTTAATTTTTTTCATAATTTTATTAAAATCCTAGTTCTTTAAGATTTTTCTCAATTTCTTTTTCTAATTCACGACCAACAGTAAAAGCTTCTCGAAGTTCACTTGAAAGTTTCTGCATTTTTTCTTCAAAAGAAATTCCATCATCTTCCACATCGGTAAGCCCAACATATCTGCCAGGAGTAAGGGTGTAGCCATTCTTCTTTATTTCCTCTAGGTTCGCAGACTTACAGAAGCCTGAAATATCTTCGTATTTTCCAGCACCTGATTCTCCACGCCATGCACGAACAGTATTTGTCATTTTTGTAATCTGGTCTTTATTGAAAATAACTTGTTTACGAGAAATTTGTTCAAATGTGTCTCGTGCGTCGATAAAAAGTGTTTCTCCTTTACGTTTTCGAAAACGATCGCCACCTTTATTTTTGGCTAAAAACCAAAGCGAGACTGGAAGCGATACATTATAGAAAAGCTTTGATGGGCAAGAGATAATAACATCTACCATATCGGCTTCAACAAGCTTCTGACGAATTTCTCCTTCTTTGCCTGATACAGCTAAAGCACCATTTGGCATGACGAACCCAGCTTGTCCATTTGGTGACAAATGATGAATAAAGTGTTGAACCCAAAGAAAATTTGCATTACCTGATGAAGGCATTCCTAAAAATATTCTTGGATCATTATCAGAAAGTTTTGATGGTTCCCATTCTGCATTAAAGGGAGGATTCGCAATTACGAAATCTGCCTGTAAATGCGGGAACTTATCTTGATAGTAAGTATTACCGAGTTCTATCTTTCCTGAGAGTCCACGAATAGCAAGGTTCATCTTGCAAAGACGAAGCGTTGTTTGGTTACTCTCTTGACCGCTAATTGCAAGCTTTGAAGGATCCATCTTATGGTCTCGTAAATATTCACCCATAGATACAAACATCCCTCCGCTACCACAAGCGAAGTCTGCCACACGAGCATTTTCGTAAGGTTGAAGTATTTCAACAAGAAGTTTAACGATTGATCTAGGAGTAAAAAACTCGCCTCCGCGTTTTCCCTCTGATGAAGCGAACTGACCTAGGAAGTATTCGTATATTCGTCCAAGTATGTCTTTTTCACGATCAAAGTCATGATCAAAAGATATTTGTGAAAATATATTTACAAGCTCACCAAGAACTGTGTGGTCAAGATTTACTTTTGTGTATACACGAGGCAAAACATTTTCAAGTTGAACAGGATTATCTTTTTCGATCAAATCCATTGCAGTATCTAAGACCTTTCCAAGATCAGGACTCATAGTTTTTGTTTGTAAAAATTCCCAACGAGATTTTTCTGGGACATAAAACACACCTTCAGCTGTATAAAAATCTTTTGTTTCTAGAATAGACTTACGAGCTACTTCTGTGGGGACATAAAAGTCTTCATTCTTTGGATCTTTAGTCTTTAAAGTTAAAACTTCGCGTTGTTTATAAAATGAGTCTGAAATATATTTCAAAAATAAAAGCCCGAGTACAATATTTTTATATTCTGATACATCGACATTGCCTCGCAATTTGTCTGCCGCCATCCAAAGTTCTTTTTCAAAACTGAGGTCGTGGTGTTGGTTTTTATCTAAAACTTTCTTTGTGACGCTCTTTTGCTGTTCACTAATACGATTCTGTATTTCTTCTGAGAGCGAAGCCTTTGGGATTAAGTAAGTTGGTTTAGAGGGGTCTCCTATATTTTCAGCTGTAATTTCACCCTTTTTGATCTTTTGATGAACGGCTATACGGCTAATACCCAACATCTTTGCGAGTTGTGTAGGGGTTACAAATTGTGATTTATCGATTGACATGTGTTAAGTATAGCATAATATCTCGAATAATGCAACTTAACACATGTAAAGTTACCAATTCTATTCTAAATAAGAGTCGAAGTATATCGCG
>JAYUHL010000101.1:0-2769 GCA_043767085.1 Minisyncoccota bacterium | reverse complement strand
ATAAATATGGTTTTAAAAACTTAACATCTGAACCTTGGCACTGGTCAACAACAGGTAAATAATAATCTATGCCTACAAAAACAAAAATAATTTTAATAGTAGTATTTATAATCGTCGGAGCATCTATGGTGGGTGGATATTTATATTTCACTCGTAACGTTGTAGAAAACTCTGATGGAACAAAAACTACAACTTATAAAAAATTTAACTCTTTCGGAACAGGTGGTAAAAATGAAACCGAGACAACTCCTGAAAATAACGAAGTAAAAGATCCTCAAAATCAAGTTGGTCTTAGTGTGAATTCTAAGTTCAGAAAAATAACAGAAGTACCTGTAGCAGGAGCTAGTTTTTATAAAACAGTAATAAAAACGGAAATAGAACAACCTGTTGCAACACCTACCACAGAAACAAAAACTACCGATAATAAAAAAATAACACAAACAAAAAACAAAGGAAAAGAAATTGTCTTGCCAGAAGTTGTTGTAGAACAAAACCTTCCAAAAGAAGAGGTAATCAAAACAGTTCGTTATGTTGAACGTACAACTGGTCATATATACCAATACAATATAGAATCTAGGCAGGCAACAAGGGCTTCAAATACAACTGTGCCAAACATATATGAAGCATTTTTTAATGATACGGGTGACAAAGCTCTATACAGATACTCGTCTGATAATATCAACATATCAACATATCAAGTTACAACAGGAAAAGAATTTGGGGATTTTTTACCCTCAAACATAGTGAACATATCTAGTTCACCTAAAAAAGATAAGTTTTTTTACTTAATAAAAAATGAAAATGGAGTTGTTGGTCATATAAAAAATTTCTTTGAAGTAAAAAGTAAGGTTGTTTTTGAATCATCTTTTTCTGAGTGGATTTCTCAATACATCAACGACAATACCATATATATAACTACAAAAGCATCTGCTGATAAACAAGGTTATCTATATTCAATAAACACAAAAACAGGAACATTAACTAAACTTTATGGAAATCAACTAGGATTTACAACTCTAGCTAATTCGATAGGGGATTATGTTTTGATTAGTAGTGTTATAAACGGTAATCTTAATTTAGAAGTACTGGATGTTTTAAATTACAAAACACTACCACTCGGATTATCAACTCTTCCTGAAAAGTGTGCTTGGGGTAGTAACAATATAGATATATATTGTGCAGTACCAAAAGAAATACCACAAGGGTCTTATCCAGATGATTGGTATAAAGGCTTGGTTTCTTTTAATGATCGTTTTGTTAAAATAAATACATCTAATTCTGAAATCATACCTATCAGCGCAGATGATAGTCAAAACATCGATGCTACTTCTTTATTTATAAACGACGACCAAGATATTTTGTTTTTTATAAACAAAAAAGACTCCACACTATGGAGTCTGGATATGAAGTAATTTTATAAAATATTTTCTTTATATCTAATAACAACCCTCCTGTCTTTACCTAAACCAGTTGATTCTGTTTCTATATCGTCTACATTTTCTAAAAACAAGTGAATAATGCGTCTGTCATAAGCTGGTAGTGGTTCTGTTTCAACACTACTTTTAAAATAACGAGCTCTTTCTGAGAACATATGAGCTTTTGCTTTTATTTCGTCGAAGTGTTTTTTCTGATAACCGTTTATGTCTATACACAGATTTGATCTTTCTGTTTCACTTTGACTATTTATCATTCTACGAACAAGGTGGTTTAGTGATTGTAGCGTCTCACCATCACGACCTATCAGTAAACGACTGTCTGGTGTTTCTACTACACACCATAGGGTGTCTTGGTCTTGTGAAATCTCACAAGAGGTTATACTACAACCAGTATGTTTGAAAATATTTTGTATTATTTCTTTAATCTGATCGTGGTTCATATATTTATTGTGATGTCACTTTATTTCTTATATACCACTCTTGGCCGATTGTGCATAAATTACTAACAACCCAGTAAAGTGCAACAGCTGCGGATATCTTATAAGCAATAAAAGCTATAAAAATAGGTAGTATGTATTTTATGTTTATTTGCATACTGTGAGCCATTTCTTCTTGGAATGTTTTCTTTTCGTTTTGAAGTCCTTCTGTTTTTGGAATGATAGGTTGGGAGAGATAACCTTGGATAAACTGTGTTATACCCGCTAGAAGAGCCAGAAACAAGCTCTTGCCGTGCATATTAATCAAACCCAAGAAGTTCTCTTTTAGAACTCCTGGAGCGCTCACAAAGCTGTATAGTGGGCCATTACCTAAAGGAAGTCCTTTATAGAAAACATAGTATAAAGCAAATATTATAGGCAGTTGTAGTAAAACCACAAACAAACCAGAAAATGGATTAGTTCCGTATTTTTTATATAACTCAAATGTTTTTTTAGCTTGTTCTTCTTTATTTGGAAAGTCTTTTTTTATACTTTTAAGCTCTGGTTCCATTTTTTTGAGCATTATTTGAGTCATTATTGACTTCTTTGTTAGAGGAAATAGTATTATTTTTACGAGAATAGTAATGATAATTATAGCGAAACCAACATCACCAAAGGTAATATTGTTTATAGTAAAGATTAGAGAGTTATAAATAGGCTGATAAAATAGTGTGTTCCAAATGTTTTGCATTTGCTTATTATATCCCAAAAAAAGAAAAAAACCAAAGTTATTTGATTTTTTCTAGAGTATACAAAATTTGTTCTTTAATTGTTTCCTTATTTGTATTTTTAACTTCTTTGTTGAAAAAAAATATTCCAGAAAAGTTGGGTGTGGTAGTTTTATTTATAGCATTATA
>JAYUHL010000100.1:0-2806 GCA_043767085.1 Minisyncoccota bacterium | reverse complement strand
TGGTGTAGCTTGTGCAATAGGTGTAGGAGCTGGACTCGGTGTCGCAGTGCTTGCTGTAACTGGACCTGTATTTCCCTTAACATCTTCATAAAACTTAGCGAGAGTTACTTGTATCCAAGGAGCCAACCAGATTATACCTATTCCTAAAGTAAGTATACATAAAAAAGCCCATCCAATAAAACGTAATTGTAATTTAAAATACTTCATTTTATTTCCATCCATCATATCCTTACTTTTTTTCAAAGCTTCACGTAAATCAATATTTTTGTCTTCCGCAAGAATATAATAAAATTGAGAATAAGAAATAGATTTAATTATTCCTGGTACTATTAACAATAAATACCAAAAAAAGGTGTAACAAAATTTCCACAGTATAGCTTTAAGACCATGTAAATAATTATTATACACTTTGTATCCAAGATAAATTTCTGAAACTTTGACATCTTCTTTTTTGGAAAATTTTAAAAAGAAACTAGCTGTTCCTATATACAAAAAACCGTTAATAATAAATAAAATAATAATAAATAAAAAACCTATATATGGAATATTACTCAAAAAATTTAATACGATGGAAATTCCAGCTAAAAAGAACGCACCGTTAATTGCCAATCTCCATCTTCCTTTTAAATTCTCTCTTGCCTCACTCATTAGAACACTGTTTGCTGTTGCCATATATTTTTACGCTATGCGCATATTTTAATAATTAATTTAATAATAAAAACAACTAATTTATTTTCACTGCTTTATAATCACTTGGGGCTTTGGCGAGATACTCTTCTAATTGCTCTCGAAATAAAAGTCCTTTTTGTGCGCCGACTTGTTGGACAACAGACATCGAGTTGATAGGTGCCCATGAGAGTGCTTCATCTGGAGTTTTGCCGAGCATTATAGCTGTTGTAAAAGTCGATGCAAATGCATCACCTGCACCAGTACTCTCGACAGGTGTATGAGGATAAACAGGCATAAAGAATACGTCTGTTCCATCATAAGTATATGCGCCTTTTAAACCATCGGTCATAACGATGATTTTTGGACCTAGTTCACGCAAGCCTTGCATAAGTTTGACCTTGTCTTTTTCTTCATTTGCTAATATGCGTTGTGCTTCTTCGTAGTTACAGAAAAATATCTCTGTATGATCGTAGATATCTTTTAGAGTTTGGACACCGAGCTTTATTTGGAATGTCCCAGGTTGAAAAGCGAGTTTTACATTTGGATGAGCACTTAAGTATTTACCAATTTCTAAATGATAATTTGTAGAATTAGTCGCAAGTGATGAAAGATACATCCACTTTGGTTCTGGCATATCCATAGGGAAAGCGTATGGGAATTCTGTATGCTTCACAAGGATTGTTCTATCATGACCATACCAAAGTACATAGTGATAGTTAGAAGGCATACCATCGATAGTGGTCACAAAGTCTGTACCGACATTGTTTTTCTTTAATTCCTCTATGTTTTCTTTACCGACTTGGTCATTTCCAACATAAGTCATAAGTTGCGCTTTGACTCCTAAACGACTAGCGGAAACAGCTGCGTTAGCACTATTGCCGACGGCCTTGCAGACTTCGGCACTTTCAAAAGGAACTTTGTCTCCAAAACGAAAGGCTAGTTTACAATGCTCGCCATCCATATCACAATAGGCTTCAGCATCTTTAATTTTAATAAATGGTTCTGTAACTATGTCACCGATTGCTAAAAAATCTATTTGTTCATTCATATGCACAGTATATCATAATATGATATACTTTTGGAATATAAAGATAATAAAATGATAATAATGAAAACTTTACGTGAAATAATAAAAGAAGCAGAAGAGAAAGGTGTGGCGATAGGACATTTCAATATTTCAAATTTAGAGGCTTTGCATGGTATTTATAATGCAGCAAAGAAATTGCAAGTTCCAGTTATCATTGGTGTATCAGAAGGTGAAGAAAATTTTGTTGGCACAGAAGAGGTTGTGTCTCTGATTAAAACAATTCGTGAGCGTGATAACTTTCCGATTTATTTAAATGCTGATCATCATGCAACTTTCGAATCTGTTAAAAAGTGTATCGATGCAGGTTTTGATATGGTTGTAATTGATGGAGCGAAACTTCCTTATGAAGAAAATGTCGAGCTTACAAAAAAGTGCGTGGATTATGCAAAAGAGTTTTTTAAGCAAACAGGTCACGATGTATTAGTCGAAGGAGAGCTTGGTTATATCGGCTCTGGTTCAAATATCAAAGATTCTGTTCCAGAAGGTGCAGGCATACTAACAACACCGACTGATGCAAAGAAATTTGTTGATGAAACGAATATTGATATCTTGGCTTCCTCTATAGGTTCTGTTCATGGTCTGATAAAAAGTGGTAAACCTCATATAGACAAACAGAGAACAAAAGAAATAAAAGACATTGTAAAAATCCCTCTGGTACTTCACGGTGGTTCTGGTTTACGTGACGAAGACTTTACTAATGCGATAAATGCTGGAGTAAGTATTATTCATATAAATAGTGAAATACGTTTAGCTTATAAACAAGCATTAGAAAAAAGTCTCGAAGAAAGTGGTGAAGAAATAAATCCGAGTAAACTTCTACAAGGTGCAGTGAGTGCTATAGAGAGTGTGGTAGAAAGTAGATTGAAACTTTTTAATAAAATAGATTAAGAAATTACAAAAAATAAAATGAATTTAAAACAAGACATACAAAAATTTTGGAAGGGTGATATAGAGGATGGTGAGGAAACGCTGACAAAGTATTCCCGTGATGCAAGTGTACTCGAGATAAAACCACTCATTGTTGTTTTCCCAAAAGATGCAAACGATGTG
>JAYUHL010000099.1:0-2829 GCA_043767085.1 Minisyncoccota bacterium | reverse complement strand
TTGTCATTACATCACCCGTACAATTAAAAGATTTAAAAATTTGTGCATACCTATGTGGCATTTCCAAAACAAATTCATCAAACTCTTTTTGAGCTTTTTCTACTCCAGAGAAAGTATCGAGTTTGTAAGAATTCAAAATTTCTTCATAAGCTTGTTTACTGTACTGTTGGTTTTTGTAAAAATACCTTTTATTACGCAAACCACTAGACATAAAGCAGTCAGAACAGTTGCGACAGTCATAAAGAAATGCAGAGTCAGTACATGAAATACAAAATTGTGAATTTTTCAATTTATAACATTTGTCGCATTTAAAACACTCATACATCCAGTCTGCTGTATCTAGAACATAAAAACAATCCATCATATCTTTACCACCAAGAACAAAGTAACCGTACATTACATTTTCTATTTTCCATGCGGAGAAAGTCATGTAACAATTCTTGGCGAACCAGCAGTCACCTGTATACTCACAACCGATACTTGAAATTCCATCGTCATTCACAAGTGCGATGTGTGGGACTTTATGCATAAGCTCATTGTATTGTTCGAAAAATGGACGAGATAAGTCGTAATCAACTGCATAACTATACGGATCCCATTTATCGCTCCACCAGCATTTATTGCAGTAAATAGTCATCCCAGAATCGGGAGAATACATCGAGACAACTCTCTTTTCACATAGACTGCAATTAGTACTATATAAAGACGTATCGTTGCGCCAAGAACAACGCCTCTGGAAACGGCAATCCGGGCAAAATGTCGGTGGAGGGACTTTCATCTTTTCATAAAAAGAAAAGTCATCGACTTCGATAGTAAATTCAGACTTGCAATTCTGGCAATTTTTAGACTCAGGATTCATATTTTAGATTATATCATAAAAATAAAAAACGATTTGACATCGTTTTTTATTAGATTAATTTGAAAGTATTTCTTTTTTAGATTCTATTGTTTCTGGAAAATATTCTTTACAGCTCGGTTTAGGTTGTTCTTCACCTTCTTTGTAAACACAAGCCATCAACGTACACATACCCACTGTACCATCTTCAACGCGAGAACAAGTATTACAGCCATCACTCCAAACTCTACAGTTGTTTGCTATTTCAGTATTTTCTACTTCTGGAATTTCTTCTTGGCATAACTTATTTTTTAAAACTTCACGAGTTTTTTCACCAACAAAGCCAGTTGCTAATAAATCATTTTTTCTTTGGAAAAGTGTCACTGCACGTAATGTTACTGATCCAAATGAACCATCTGGTTTTTCTTTCATATAACCACCATCAACAAGAGCTTGTTGGAGTTCTAAAACAGCTTTATTTTTATCATTCCAAAAACCATCTGTGTATTTAAGACTTTGATTGAATTTACTACAAACAACCTTTTCTGGTTGATTTTCAAGGGCTGAAATTGAACTGAAGTTCAATATATATATTAAAAATACAATAATTGCTGATACTTTTTTCATGGGTTTATTATAGCACAGATTTAGAATTTAAAATAGAAGAATGAAACCTTTCCTGTTGATAAGGTTGCCCAATTAATATCTCTACTTTTTCTATATTTTTTTCTTCTATCGCTTTTTCTAAATCATTTTTTAAAGCAACTTGGTCATAACCTAAAAAAATTACGCTAGGATTTATTTCTTTTAGAATCTTATAGGTTCCTTGTTCTTCATCGCCAAGCAACACTCTGTCTATTTCATCTATTTCTAAAAGATTTTTAATTCTTTGCTCTTCATTAAACATTGGTATTTTATTTTTTAATTTTAAAACACTACTGTCACGCGCAACAATAGCTATCAAAATATCGCCGTATTTTTTTGCTTGCATAAATAAATCTCTATGCCCCTCGTGCACATTATCAAATGTTCCAAATATAACTATGATTTTTTGTATTTGCATAAAAATTGATTATATTGTAATATATCTATAGGTGTTTGTAGGGTTCGCCCTCTCACGGCAAAAGCTGTGGCCAAGCACCCATAAAGAAACCACCACATAGGTGGATTTTTTATTTCTAATCCTCTTCTGGATTTCCTTCATGTAATATTCTATCCATTGTTAATTTATTCATACCCCAAAATGGTATTATACTCCAGAAAAAAATTTTCCCTGAATCTATTTGTTTAATGATAACTTTTACTCTATTTCTTTTAATTACAGCAATAAATTCATAATAAAATACATTTACTAAAATTTTATCTGTTCTATTGTGTGATTTTATAAATTCAAATTTTTTTGTATCTAAAATACCTTGTACGCTACTAGAAATTTTTAAAACTTCTGGCGCAAGATGAATTAATTTTAATCTCATATATTGATCATTGTCATTTCGTGCTTTACCACGCTGTTTATATTTTAAATGTTCAATACCTTTAGCATTAAAACTAACTTTATCCTTAAAGTAGGGGCAATAAACTTCACCTATATCTTTGTAAAATTCTTCACCTTTAGTTTTAATTTCTTCAAAATTTTCCATATATTTTAATATAAATACTATATCAATGGGGCGCTGGCTTTTTCTTGTTTAGATGTTTCTTGAACTTCTTTTGTCATTTCATCTTTAACATCATTATTTTCTTCTTCTTTTTTATTACCTGTTATCGCCTGCTTTTCTTGAGCGCTACGGATGATAGTAGACTCTTCTTCTTCGATAAGTCTCTGGGCTTCACCAGCGGGAATTGCGTATTTACGACGAGAGGCGTCGAGTATCTCTTTACGGTATGATCGGTGTGTAGCAGGCAGTACACGCAGTGTCTCGGCCGAAAATGGATCATAAGACTCACCGTCGATTGTCATCTTTATATAGAACTCCCCAACCCCGAGATTTATC
>JAYUHL010000098.1:0-2834 GCA_043767085.1 Minisyncoccota bacterium | reverse complement strand
CTATCACACTATCTCGATCAGTATCGAATTGTTCTAGATTTAAATGTGAGTGGATGTCTATATAGTCGTATTTCATATTAATCCTTCCTCATAAACAATGGTTGTTCTGGTTTTTTGTTTGCTTTTATAAGTTCTTTTAATTTTACATCTGTTTCTGGCATTAATGGGTTGAGCATTCGAGCTATTTGGTACAAATCTAAAATCATTTCGGAAATCAATTTTTTGCCTTTTACCTCATCTACTTTTATAACTTTAAATGGTTCTGTATTTTGGATTTTTTTATCTAAATCATGAATTTTGTCCCAGACATAATCTATAGCCTTTTTAATATCAAAAGTTTCGTAAATACTAAAATATTCTGAAAAGTCAGAACTCTCTGGAATCTCTGGGCAACTATCTAAATATTTTTCTGAAAGAGTAAGTAATCTAGACGCTAGATTCCCTAAACCATTTGCAAGCCCACTATTATAAGCATCTTTGAATCGATCGATAGTAAAAGGACTGTCTTCATGACTTGAAACTTCGCGTAGTAAAAAGTAACGCAATGCATCGGTACCATATTCTGCTACTATGTCGCGCGGGTCTACAACATTACCGAGTGTTTTCGACATCTTTAGACCTCCATCGGCTGTTATGAAGCCATTAACGACGATCTGATGTGAACTGGGTAGATCGGCGGCCATGAGCATCGCTTGCCACATAGCACTTTGGAAACGAGTATTGTCTTTGCCACAGTATTGAGTTGGGTTACCTTTTACCCAGTATTTTTTAAAATCACTATTATCTTCATACCACTTTAAAGTATTTACATAGTTTGTCAGTGCATCAAACCACACGTACATGACATGGTCACTGTCGCCTGGTACTTCTATACCCCACGGCATCTTAGACTTTAAACGAGAAATTGAAAAATCTTGCAAACCACTTTTCACAAAAGCTTTTATTTCATTGAAGCGAAAGTCAGGTATAACAAAAGCTGGATTTTTTTCATAAAAAGCAAGTAGCTTTTCTCCGAACTCACTATACTTAAAGAAATAATTTTCTTCATTTAAAATAGATATTTCTGTATTTGGATGATCAGGACAAAATCCATCCACAAGCTCCGAATCGGTTTTTTCGCTTTCGCAACCATTGCAGTATTTCGCCTCATAATTTTTCTTATAAATATAGCCATTGTCATAGACACGCTTCCAGAAAGCTTGCGCACCTTTTATATGACCCTCGTCTGTCGTTCTGATAAAATGAATATCGGAACTAACTCCAAACATCTCCAACTGTTTTTTAAAAGTCTCGAAACCTGCATCGACAAAAGCTTGGACATCCATATTTTGTTCTTTTGCTTTTTCAAATATCTTTATACCATGCTCGTCAGTTCCCGTATTAAAAAAGACATCGAAACCGGCCAGCTTTTTATAACGAGCGATAGTGTCAGCACGGACAAATTCTAAAGCATGCCCCATATGAAGCGGTGCATTTACATAAGGTAATGTAGTTGTTAGATAAAAATCTTTGGACATATTATTTGCGAGTTAAAGCTTTCTTTTCTTCTAAATCATTCATGAATTCTAATAAACATACAGCACAAGGAATAGCCAGAACTACACCCCAGAAACCAGCCAAAGTTGCTCCAACAAGAGTAGCGAGGATTATAACCAACGGTGAGATACCTACGACTTTTTTAATAATCCAGGGTGCAATTAAATAATTTTCAACTTGATGAAGTCCAAAATATAAAAGGAAAATTAAAACGGCCATAGTAACTCCACCATCTAGATAACCAAAAACCATAGCTGGGATAAAGGCTAGAAATATACCAAAAGGGATCAATTCAAAAAAGGCAGTGATTAAAGCTAATACAAAAGCATACTGGACTCCTAGAATCAATAAAATGATGTAAGTTAGAATTCCAATAACCAAACCTAGTATCATTTGTCCTTGCATCCATAAACCAATTTTATGTTCAGTTCTTTGCCACAAACCAATAACATATTTCTCGTATTTATCTGGAGTTACAATTGCTAAGAAATTTTCGATACCACGCTCTGTAATAGAAAGATAAAATGAAATTATAAAAATTAAGATCAAATTCAGAGCTCCACCAAAAGCTGAACTCACAATATCAACAAAATTACCAGAAAGCCCATTTACTAAATTCTGAGTACTTTTTACAACATCTGACAATGAAGCATTCTTAGATAAATTTTTAACAACACCTTTTGCATCAGTTAGAGTATCGGGATTAAAAGTATTTAAGACACTATCAACTGGAATATAATTCTTTAGAGCAACGACTAACGTCGAGATTTCTTTTATAAATATAGGAATAAAGATACTTGCCAATATAGTAATTAATCCGAAAACTAAGACGTAAATCAAAATAACCAGTAGAGTTCGATTGGGAATAAATTTACGGAATTTTTTAACTCCACTTTCTACAAATGAAGCTACAACAATAGCTGTTAGGAGAATTAAAACAACGTCGATTAGTTTATATAAAGCTAAAATCAATAGGCCAAAGACAAATATACGCGCAAGAGTCCCATTTGACACTTCTATTCTCATTATTTTATGGTTTTCTTGCATATAAATATTGTATCACAACGCTAAAAAGAGCGCTAGAATTTCAATATTTCTAGAAATGAAACTCTATTTTTGTCCGGCCCAATCATTGCTAGATTTAGATTCTGTGTTTTAAATATAATTTTAGCCATTTTTTGAATATCGTCTGATGTAACTTTTTTGATTTCTTTGATTTTTTCTTCTAAAGTTTTTATTTCGCCTTTCATTAACTCTTGCATACCATAAAAATTTGCTATATCGTCACTTGCTTCAAG
>JAYUHL010000097.1:0-2848 GCA_043767085.1 Minisyncoccota bacterium | reverse complement strand
TAATAATTAACACCTAATTTCTAATAACTAGAGATAGAGAATCTAATTATTAGTTTTAGAAGTCAAAACGATCTATTTGATTGAGAAAGCTATAACTAGTGCATAAATTGCGATCGCTTCCGCAAAAGCCGAAGCAATAAGCATAGGTACGAAAACTTTACTTGAAGCTTCTGGATTGCGTCCGATTGCTTCCATGGCCTTACTACCGATCATACCAATAGCGAGAGCTGGTGCTATTGATCCAAGACCGATAGCTATTGCTTTTGCGAGTGTTGCTGTTTCCATAATAATTATAAATATTAACTAATAATAATTTCCGACTTTTGTATTCAGGAAATTTTTACTAAAAATATACTTAAATATCTTTTCAATAAAAATTTCCCGATATACTTTAAACTGTTTTGAATTCTAAATTCTTATCTTCTTTGTGTTCTTTATCCTCTTCATGCTTCTTGTCGTCGTGGTCGTGATCATGTGATGCAATTGTATAGTAAACAAGAGTTAATATTGCAAATATAAAAGCTTGTATAATTCCAACAAAAACTTCCAAAATTATAAATGGTGTTGGTAATAAATACGCGATAATTGCTCCCATTGATGCGAGCAGAACTTCTCCTGCAAATATATTACCGAAAAGACGAAAAGATAAAGATGCAATTTTAGCGAATTCACCTATTAATTCTAGAAAACCTACTGCAAACATAATAGGCGCAGTCATGAGAATGGTTGGTTCTTTCTTTATTTTTTTAAATATACTAACTAAAGCTTTTAGATTAATATATTTATTTATTGTTTTCCAAAGTCCAATTGAGAAAATACCAAAAAGATTTGCTCCTAGAACTGAAAGAATGGCAAGTGGTAATGTACCGTTTATATCTGCAGTACCACTACGAATTAGAGGTATGAAAACCTTTCCATGATCAGTCATTTCTATTAGACCGAAACCACCAAATGGCATGATACCCATCCAATTATTTAGTAGAACTATAAAAAATACTGAAAAAACTATCGGAAATGCTTTATCTGTAATTTTTCTATCTCCTGTGATTTGATCAGCTAATTTTTCTGCGCCTTCAATAATCAATTCAAATAAATTTTGAATTCCTCTCGGTATTTGTTTTATAGACGATCTGATAACAATTGATATTATTGTGATCATCACAACAACTATCCAACTAGTAAAAAGGGCGTTTGTAACAGTAAAAGAACCAATATGAAAAATAGGTTCCGCATATAGTGTCGGAACATGAGCTACAGAAGCTTCTTCTTTATATATTGTTGTATCAGTATTTAATTCTTTGTTATTTGATGTCATAATTTATTTAATTTCTTTTTTATCTATTTCTTCGTTTTTTAATTTATCTAAATATTCTTTGATACATTTCCAGATACCCATGATTGATACTCCAAAAGCAACCAAAGTAAGTCCTAAAAATATCCAGGGGGTTGTTCCATATTTAGTATCTAAATATTTCCCAATAGGAAGCGCAACTATTATAGGGACAACTATCGCTGTCGATACTTTTGCAAAAACTATTATCCCTGGTTTCCACCAATCATTTTTATTATCCATTTTATTTATATATTTTAACTAAAAATTTAAAAAATACAAGTGCGTGTGGAAAGAATCGAACTTTCGGCCTCTGTCTTTCAAATGGCAACGAATCGTAAAATGAAATAAACTACCGCCCTGCGTGCGTGTGGAAAGAATCGAACTTTCGGCCTCTGTCTTATCAGGACAGCGTTCTACCACTGAACTACACACGCACGCAAAGAATTAGTTTTTATTTCATTTTCGATGAGCGAACCATTTGTATGTAATCTCAGGACAGCGTTCTACCACTGAACTACACAAGCGTGGGATTTCTCCGTATAACCATAACTATACACAAAGCGTGGGATTTCTCCGTATAGCCATTGATTCAAATTTAAAGAACAGGGATATTGTAACAGAAAAAACTCTAATTTGCAAACAAAAATCCCCTACTTTCGTAAGGGGTTTTTGAGCATAACAATATATGTTATCTGTTTCCGCGGAATCCTCCTCCACCTTGTGGACGTTCTTCCATAGGGCGAGCTTCGTTTACAGTAAGATTGCGACCATCGAAATCTTTACCATCGAACATACTAACTGCATTTGTTGCATCAGCATCGTTTTCGAATTCAACGAAACCAAAACCTTTTGAACGACCAGTCATTTTATCCATGATGATAGTTGCTGAAGAAACAGCACCCGCACCACTAAAATGAGCTTTTAGTTCATCATTAGTTGTTTTATAAGGAAGACCACCAACGTATAACTTTTTTGCCATATATGACACTATGCTTCTTGTAGTAATACTTTCATACACACTACTTGAAGGAAACTAATTTATAAATGTAATACAAATGCCTATTTTCACAGACTTTAACTACTTTGACTAGTATAACACATATATTTTAAAACACAATAAAATACTCAAGTATTTTGGTTAGTATCGATTAAACTTTTAATATAAAAGCCACAAGTCGGATTTGTGGTTAGAGAAGAGGAGTCAATTTGAAACAAGAGAATTGGATTTGCAACAAAAAAAGTCTCCCTAAAAAGGGAGACTTAATTAATAGATTATTAAATTTTTATTTTCTAACCCTCATAGTTACAAGATAATCTGGTTGAGGAACATTTGATTGATAGCTAACTCGTAGAACGAGTTCGTTATCAGTATACGAAACAAGTAGAGCATTATTAAAGCCTCCAAAAGAGATTCTATTTTCAGGATAAAGTTTGAAGTTTATAAATCCGTCAACTTTTCCGTTTCGAATAACATCTCCTTTTTCACTCAAATCGTTGATTCGATAGGAATCGGGA
>JAYUHL010000096.1:0-2935 GCA_043767085.1 Minisyncoccota bacterium | reverse complement strand
TAGAAGGACCGATTTGTCGCGCGACGGTTGTGGGTGGTAAACTAATGGGTTTTTATATGGCAGTTCCACCAGAAGTTATTGGTGATGGAAAGAAAACGGTAAAAGAATTAATAGAAGAAAAAAATAAAAATAAAAAAGAAAGAATAGAAGATATAGTTATAAATATAGAGCTTGAAAACCATATCAATCAGTCTGGATTAAATATCGATAGTGTCTTAGAAAAAGACGTCAGTTTACGTTTGTATCATCGTGGAGGGCGACTGTTTGGTGGTTATACAGAAGAGATGCTCGATTATCTGCATCCCAGTTTTATTCCCATAATAGAAAAGGCAGCACAAATTACTGGTCTGGCTGTTGCAGGATTTGATTGTATTATTCCAGATCCAAAAGAGGACAGCTCGCAACAAAAGTGGGGGATCATAGAAGTAAATACCTTGCCATTCATCGATTTGCATTACTATGCTTGGATTGGGAAGCCACGAAATATAGCAGGAGCTATCTGGGATATGTGGAAGGAATAAAAATATTAAATAAATTCTTATGGTAGGGCTTTTGAGGCTGTCGAGACGAAAACCGTCAAAATTTATAGCAAGAAATTTTGTGTCCCGGACAGAAGAATTTATTTAATATTGATCGCGTATTTCAATGTGCGATTGTTATACCGATAACTTTTCTCGCCCCAGCTTTTTCTAAAAGTTTCTTTATCTCATTTATCGTTCCACCTGTCGTGGTCACATCGTCTACGATGATGATGTTTCTATTTTTAATAATACTCGGATTTATTATTTTATAGACATCACGAGCATTATTTAATCTATTCCTTTTGTTTTTTATATGAGCCTGAGGTACAGTGTCTCTTGTTTTGACAACAGTATCTTTTTGTAATTCTAAAACATCTGTATTTGTTTGATTACAAAAACCACTTGCGATTACTTGAGCCTGATTGTACCCTCTGTCTTTTTGTCGTTTTTTTGAAAGTGGCACCGGTATGACTAGCACGCTCTGCCCTAGATTAAAAAGTCTCAATTCATTTATTTCCTCTATATAATTTCTATACAGTATTTGACCAAAGAATATACCGAGGTCTTTTTTATTGTAATACTTCAGGTTCCAAATTATTTTCTTCATTAACTTGTCTTTATAAGAATAAGACGAGTATATATAATTGTGGTCTGTTATTTCGTTTAAAGTTATATCATTTAGGCATTTTTCGCATATGATATGATTTTGTTTTCTACATGATAAACAATGAGCAGGGAATATCATTCCAAGGATGTAATCAATAGCTAGTTTTAATTTACTAAGATTTTGTAGCATATCATTATTTTATCATAATTGTGATATACTATAAATGTATAATATGGATACATCACTTAAAAAAATTATCTCTTCTGGATTTTCTTCTTTGTTGAGTATTTTTTCTTCTGAGAAGTCTTCTGATAGTGTCTTGGGAATAGACATAGGTTCTTCTGCTATCAAAATAGTTCAATTAAAAAAAAAAGGAGGCAAGGCTATCCTCGAAACTTACGGGGCTATATCCCTTGGTCCATATGCTAAAACTGATATTGGTCAGGTGACTAATCTAAAGACTGACGATATCGTTCTCGCATTATTAGATGTTATGAAAGAGTCTAATACAACAACCATGTTTGGTATCATCGCGATACCTTCTTCTGCTAGTTTAATTCTAAACATAGTATTACCAGCGAACGTAACAGAAGAACAATTACCAGATATTGTTCCAATCGAAGCTCGTAAGTACATACCAGTTCCGATAAGTGAAGTTTCTCTGGATTGGTTCATGATCCCTCCACAAGCCGAAACTTATGAAGATATAAATATTAATCCAACAAAAGTTTTAGCTAGTAAAGTCGAAGTTCTGGTTGTTGCTATTCAAAACGAGGTATTGTCTAGGTACGAAGATATTATTAAGAAAACAAATATAAAATCAAACACATTTGAACTCGAGATTTTTTCTGATATAAGAGCATCTTTTAATCATGATTTGTCACCTGTATTGTTGATAGATTTCGGAGCATCAAAAACCAAAATATCTATAGTTGAGTCTGGAATAGTACGTGTTTATCACGTAGTTAATCGTGGTGGGGCTGATATTACTCACAATATTTCTGTAGCATTAAATATTGATTTCAGTGAAGCAGAAAAATTAAAAAGACAAGTTGGTCTAGATCACATATTGAATCCACAGGTAGCAGGCATAATTCGTTTATCCACAGATTATATATTTTCTGATATTTCTGGTGTTGTGCTTGTTTATGAAAAAAAGTATAATAAAACTATAAGTAAAATTATTATTACTGGAGGAGGTTCATTAATGAAGGGTATATTATCTTATGCGACAGCGTCTTTTCATACCGAAGTTATTTACAGTGATCCTTTTGAAAAAGTAGAAGCCCCTGCCTTTTTAGAACCTGTTTTAAAAGTTAGTGGGCCAGAGTTCTCAGTTGCAACTGGTCTTGCATTGAGACAATTATCTTAAAATTATGGAAAACTCATTTCAAACATCTTTTATACCAAAGAAACCACTAAACACAAATGATCGTGTTGTAACTGAGAAAGCACCTGTTAATTTCTTTACTGTTCTATCTTTCATTATACTTCTGGTAACAGTTCTTGCTTTTTTGGGATTGTTTTTTTATAAAAAGTATTTAAAAAAACAAATTGAAACTACTACTGCTTCTTTAGCGTCTGTACGTAGTAATTTCGACAAAGATGCAATCGCTAGTTTGGAAGTTTTCGACAAGAGAATAAATGCAGCAGGTAAAATACTCGATAATCATATCGTATTTTCTCCAATGTTTGATCTGATCGGTAGTATTACTATCCCATCTATCCAGTATACAAACTTTACTCAACAATCAACTGAAAATAAAATCTTTTCGGTCAAAATGTCTGGTTTGGCTTTAAATTATAA
>JAYUHL010000095.1:0-2961 GCA_043767085.1 Minisyncoccota bacterium | reverse complement strand
CTTCGCACAGAGGCGCTTCAGCGCGCGGGGAACGCTAGTATTCAGTATCATCAGGATTGCTTTCAAAATAAGTTCGAATTTTGTACAATGAATACCGCCAAAAAACGAAATCGGGTTCGGAAGCAAAAATATGGTCGGCACGAAGTGCCGTCTGTTCTGCATTCCCCCCAAAAAATCCTGAATCCAAAAGGGTTCGCCACGCTCCGCGTGGCTCAAAAAGTACGGTTCGATCCTTATGACCGGTCACCACTATTAATTTTATATTTAGATATTGTGTACATTCAGAAAAATATTAAATATCTTGGTTTGTATCTAAAAATTTCTTAACTATTCCTACGGTATTTTTTAATTCTCTTAGATCTATCCAAATTGTTTCTTTATCTCTTTTAAACCATGTTTTTTGACGTTTAGCATAATGCCAACTTTCGGTATTTATTTTTTCTAGCATTTCTTTTTTTGTAATCTTTTTCTGTAAGAATTGTGATCCAAAACGATACTCTAATCCAAAACTTTCGAGTCTTTTCCAGCTTATTTTTTCTTTCATATGTAGATCATCTATCTCTTTTAGCATACCTTTTTTTATACGTGATAATAAACGGTCGTGTATCTTTATCTTTAGGGTTTCATCAGGTAAAAAAAGTCCTATTTTCAGTACATTAAAATTTTGTTTTTGATTTTTTATTTCTGGCACAATTCCCAATGTAGCTATTATTTCTAAGGCCCGAATCAGACGAACTTTATTGTATTTATCAATATTTTCTGCACGAATTGGGTCTAATTTTTTTAATTTATCATACAAATTTTCTACTTTTTCTTTTTCTAATTTATCACGCAGTTTTTTATTTGCTTTAACTTCTGGTAAGACCACGTCATTTAAAACTGCATCAATATAAAAACCAGTTCCTCCGCAAATAATTGGAACTTTTCCTGTTTTTAAAATTTCTTTTATTTTTTTGTCCGCTTGTTTTTTAAAATCAGCAACGGTAAATATTTTACGAGGAGAAACAACGCTCAGTAGATGATGGGGAACACCCCGCATCTCTTTTTTAGTAATTTTACCTGAACCTAAATCCATGTTTTTATAGACTTGGCGAGAGTCAGCAGAGATGATTTCACCATTGTAAAGTTTGGCTATTTTCACAGCAAAATCACTTTTACCAGTAGATGTCTGTCCCAGTATTACGATTATCTTTGGTTTAACTAGCATTCGTGCATCATAGCATATTTATGATATAATACACTTATGTCAATAAAATCATTCATTATAAAAAAAGCACTTCAAATGAAGGGCATGTCAGGAGAGCAAGCAGAAGAAATAGCAAAAAAATTAGAAGAAAATCCACAAATAGCTGATAGTCTGAAAGCTCTAGAATCAAATAAAGAGGTTAAAGAACTTTTTGAAAACATACAAAAAGAAGTTAAGGAGAAAATAGCAAGTGGTACACCAGAAATGTATGCAAGTGTTTTGGTTATGGGTAAATATAAAGACCAAATCACAAAACATCGAGATATACTAGAACCAATAATGCGTCTGATGCAGAAATAGGCTGTAATTTGGATTATCTGCAAAAATACTATCCATATGTTCATAAATTCATTTATTTTTGATACTTATTGCTGGTAGTTTTTTGTGTTATCATGAAGATATGAAAAAGATAAAAATAAAAACTAAAAATAAAATTTTACACGTAATTGGAAGCAATGACCTCACTGTTCATGATGAATTTGTCTTAAAAAATCCACCAAACTTGAAGCCTAAAAATAAAAGAGCAAAGTAGTTTCTAATTTTTCGAGCATACTTATTTTTTTTAATAAAAAGTTGTAATTATCCTTTGTTTTTTATTGATTTTTAAATATTTATATACTATAATATATGTATACACAGCAGTGTATGTTGTTTAATAAATTCTTTTTTTTTTGAGAACAAATATTTTTAAAAATTTAAATAAAAATAAATATAAAAAGATCAAATTTTTCTTTTTGATGTTTTTATTAGTCTCTTTTTCTTTTTTTAATACAACATATGCTGTAGCAGGAGTACCATCATTGCTCCATCATCAAGGCAGACTTCTGGATTCATCTGGGAATTTATTAGGTGGGTCTTTTGGTACAAATTATTGTTTTAAGTTTTCTTTTTATGATAATACAAACGTAGGTTCTGGTACAAAATTATGGCCAACAGGATCTCCATCAAAAATAACAACTCAAGTCAAAAATGGAATTATAAATGTTGATATCGGTGATACTGTTTCAGGTGGTGATCTTTTAGATTTTGATTTTACTTCTACAGATGAAATATATTTAAACATCGAAGTTGCTCCTTCTGTTTCAGGTTCATGTGCAAGTGTAACTTCATTTGAGAATCTTTCTCCACGTCAACGAGTTGTTTCTGCTGGTTACGCTATAAATTCTAAAACAGTCGGTGGTTTCACTCCTTCACAATCTCCAGTTGGAAGTAATATCCCAGTTTTGAATTCTGGTAATCTAAATTTAGCTGGAGTAGTTAATTCTGGTGGATTGAAATTAACATTAGGTTCAGATGCAACTGGTGATCTTTACTACAGAGATGTAAGTGGTAATTTTGCTAGACTTCCTATTGGAACTAACGGCAAGGCTCTAGTTGTAAATTCAGGACTGCCTTCATGGCAGACTTTAGTTGGAACAGGGGATATGTTGGCTTCAGTTTACGATACAAATATTGATAACAGAATAGATGTTTCAGCTGGAGGAACTGGAGCAGGAAGTTTAACTGGTCTTTTACTTGGAAATGGAACAAGTGCATTTACAGGTCTTACAACATCTGCAGGTCTTATCGGTGCTTTATCTGACGAAACTGGTTCAGGTAGTTTAGTTTTTGCAAATTCACCAACACTTATCAGTCCAAATCTTGGTACACCATCAACATTAGTCGGTACAAATATCACAGGTACAGCAAGTGGATTAACAGCTGGATCTGTTACT
>JAYUHL010000094.1:0-2971 GCA_043767085.1 Minisyncoccota bacterium | reverse complement strand
CCTCCAGTATATAGAAAAAGTCTCGAGCCTAGAATGACTTCAAATAAACTCCGTGACCTGTCTTGGAGTCTAGATATACAATCCAAACAAAAATAATTTTTAAAAAATATGCTATAATTTATTTATGGCTATAAATGCAAAAGCGGCACAAGATTTCGTACCAATCAAAGAAGTTCGCGATGGGGTCATCGTCCTAAAAGAGGGTGGTATGCGTGCTGTTTTGATCTGCTCTTCTATAAACTTATCTCTTAAATCAAGCGATGAACAAATAGCTATCATTAATTCTTTTCAATCGTTTCTAAATAGTTTAGACTTCTCGACTCAAATCGTTATGCAATCACGCAGACTCGACATTCGTCCATACCTCTTAACCTTAGAAAATAGACAAAAAGAACAAACCGAACCTCTTTTAAAAATACAAACAAAAGAATACATTGAATTCATCAGATCTTTTACTGAAGAAGTAAACATAATGACCAAAACATTTTTTGTTGTTGTACCTTATAATGGAACAATGCTCGGTAATAAAATTAGTGGCAACGAAGGTATTCTCGAAAGTTTATTATCTAGCAAGAAAAGTAACAATCAAGAAACAAATAAAATGGGAAGTGACCTAGCAGCTTTTGAAGAAAATAGAAGTCAATTAGATCAAAGAATTGGTGTTATAATTGGTGGATTGGGCCGTTTGGGTATCAAATCAAGTCAATTAAACACAGAAGAAGTTGTCGAACTTTTCTATAAAACATTTAACCCTGGCGACATCAGCCAAGGAATAAAATTACAATAATATGGGTCACATTAGAATACACGATCACATTTTAATCAAAAAATAGAAATATGAAAAATCAGAAGAAAAATATTAATAATATAACCAAGCAAAATCACAGACAAATCGTGATCTGCTTCTAACGAGATGGGTATTTTTTCATCATTATTTGGAGGTAAAAAAGAAGAAAATACAAAAATGAATCCTATCATGCCTGTTTTGCCACAAGAAATATACAAAGCGGCCAAGCTTGAACTACAGGATATCATCGCTCCATCAGCATTGCAGATAACACCAAAGTCACTGAACCTCGGGGATAAAATTGCTCGAACCTTCTTTGTTATTTCTTATCCACGATATCTATCTGATAACTGGTTTTCACCAATTATAAACCTCGATAAAGTTTTTGATGTTTCTATTATGATTCATCCTATCGAAACAGCGGAAATACTAAAAAGCTTTCAGAAAAAAGTAGCTGAAGTTCAAAGTCAAATATCAGTCAGAACAGAGAAAGGATTGGTCCGCGACCCGATACTCGACACAGCTTATAATGACCTAGAAAACTTACGTGACAACTTAATACAAGCCCAAGAAAAAATGTTTGATGTTGGTTTATATATAACGGTCTATGCGGAAAACGAAAACGACTTATTTAAAATAGAAACAGAAATAAAGTCTCTACTTGAATCAAAATTAATTTACTTGAAACCAGCTCTTTTCCAACAAAACGAAGGATTCAAGAGTGTGATACCGCTCGGTACTGACATCCTTGGTATCCATCAAAAATTAAACACTGAGCCACTCTCAAGTATCTTTCCTTTTGTATCTTTTGACTTAACATCAAGTAGTGGAATCCTCTATGGAGTTAATCGCCACAATTCCAGTCTCATAATATTTGACCGCTTCTCATTTCCAAACTACAACTCCATCATATTTGCGACATCCGGTGCTGGTAAGTCTTATGCGACAAAACTTGAAATCATAAGAACTCTCATGTTTGACACTGAAGTTATAGTGATAGACCCAGAAAAAGAATACGAGTACTTAACTGAAGCAGTTGGTGGGAGGTTTTTCAACATCTCATTGTCTTCTGACCATCATATAAATCCATTTGATTTACCTATACCTGGAGCGGATGAAACAGGAACAGATGTTTTACGCGCAAATACTATTAATCTAGTGGGTCTTTTTCGTATTATGTTAGGAGGACTAACCCCAGAAGAAGATTCTCTTGTTGATCGTGCTATTACCGAAACATACGCGTTAAAAGACATAACAGCAGAATCAAATTTTGCAAATATCGAACCACCATTACTGTCAGATTTCGAAATGGTACTCGCTGGTATGGAGGGGAGTGAGTCAGTGTTGTCGAGACTCGCAAAGTATACTCACGGGTCATGGTCATCGTTTTTAAACAGACCATCAAATGTAGACATAAATAGGAAATTCGTAGTTTTTTCTGTTCGAGATATGGAAGATGAATTGAAACCAGTTGCGATGTATATCGTTACTCACTATATTTGGAATTCTATACGTAAAAATATAAAGAAGAGATTATTAGTTGTCGATGAAGCTTGGTGGATGATGAAGTCAGACGATACAGCGTCTTTTCTGTATTCTATCGCAAAGCGTGGACGTAAATACTACCTTGGACTTGCAACCATTACTCAAGACGTAGGGGATTTTATGAAAAGTCCTTATGGTGTACCGATTATAACTAACTCGTCTATTCAGTTGCTTTTGAAACAGTCCCCATCAACAATGGACGTACTCCAAAAAACTTTTAACTTAACTGACGAAGAAAAATACTTATTATTAGAAGCAAATACTGGAGAGGGTATATTCTTTACAGGATTAAAACACGTCGCAGTGAAAATAATAGCTTCATACACAGAAGACCAGATTATAACTTCTGATCCATCTCAGATACTGTCTATTAGAAAATCAAAAGATGAACAAATATCTAAAAACTAGAATTTTTATTTTTTAATAAAGTATGAAAAACCAATTTCCAAAAAAATACACATTAGTGATACTAAGTCTTTTGTTTTTGTTTTCTTTTATAAAAGTAAGTGCTGCTCCTGTCTCAGTAACAGGAAAAACAGACGAACCACCTAAATCTATCGCTTACAAATTATTAGCACCGATAGGAGGAATAAAGTGTGTAGATCCTAGTGGACAAGATAAGGATTGTATAAAAGGTAC
>JAYUHL010000093.1:0-2985 GCA_043767085.1 Minisyncoccota bacterium | reverse complement strand
TCATCAAAAGTATGACAATTACAATTAAAAAGAATCACATTCCAGACCAATTCTGTTTTTATCGAGGTTATTGTTTTTAGATTAATTTTAGTTATCGTTTCAGACATACACTATGCGGGTTGAAATTCTCTATAAACACGGACTGTTTCCATATAAATAGATTCTATTAAGCGTTCCGTTTGCACTACTTCAGTAATTCCTTTTTGAATTAAAAGAAGTCTTACATTCTGACGAATACGAGCTTTAATAGTTTCGTTGTTTGTCCAATCGATAGTTAAGTCTCGACGAATACGCTTCGTAAGTTCCTTAACAAAGTCTTTTATATCTATTCCTGACTTTTTAAGATCAGGGTCTGTTTGTAAGGTGTCGTAGAAAGTTATCTCTTCAGGTGAAAGTCCGAGCGAATGGCTTTCTTCATCAAGTTTCTTGATTTCATCTGCAATCCCAAGGAGTTGTTTAATTACCTCCGCTGAACTAATAATATTATTCTCATACTTCTCAATAACTTTTTTTAGTAAATCAAGCATAGTCTCGTAACGAGCTTTATTATTTTTTGAACGAGCTTTAATTTCAGTTTCCAGCAATTTTCTTGTTGCGTCTATAGCAAAATTTTTGAATTTTACATTTTTTATTTCTTCCTCAAATTTTTTATCAAAAATTGATATTTGTTTTGTATTTTTACCTTCACCAAACAAATTAATAACCCCTTCTGCTTGCATAGATTGATCAAGTAAATTTCTTATCGCACTCTCAGCCTCTTCAGGGAAAATGGTTCCAGGAATATAACCTATTTTTTTAATATATTCTTTTATCGCTTGGTAGAAAGTAATATTTGATGAAAATACCAAAGCTTTTTCGTCAGGCATAATTGATGCGTGAAGTTTCGAAATAAGTGAGACCAGTTCAAAATATTTCATTTTTCTATCATCTGATAAAACAGAATTATTTGAGATAACACATTCACTTGCTTCTTGTAAAAGTAGAGAAAGTTCCTGACCACTTTTTTGTTTATATAAACTAAAATCAAGATTCCTGAAATATTCCTTTATCTTTGTATCAAGTTCTTTAATTTTTTGAATGATATCGTCAACTTGAATAATGGCATTTTGATCAATCTTACCGTCATACATTGAAAGCGCCTTCTTTAAGTTCTCAGCAAGCCCTATATAATCCACAATAAGTCCCGCTGGTTTGTCCTTGTGTACTCTATTTACACGAGCAATAGCCTGCATCAGCCCATGATTCTTCAATGGCTTATCAAAATACATTGTATGTACACTTGGTACATCAAAGCCTGTAAGCCACATATCACAAACTATAACAAGACGTAATGAGTCTTTATTGCTTTTAAATCTTTTCTCGAGATTTTTAATATTAAGTTCTCGTTGTACACGATCTCTGTATTCATCACTATTAGAAATTACTACAGCACACTCTGGGGCATCCTTAATTTTTTGTATTTCTTGATATAAAGATACCGCAATTCTACGACTCATAGTTACAATCATACCCTTGCCTTCAATTGGTCTTTGATTAAAATGCTGTACAATATCTTTTGCAATTTGTTCAATGCGACTCTGCGTACCAACAACTTTTTCAAGAACAGTCCATTCTTTTTGAATTTTTGTTTTTTCCTCTATAACAATATCACCAAGAAGTTCATCAAATAATGAATTTATGTCTTCTTTTGCAATACCAAGTGGTACGAGTCGTGCTTCATAAATAATATCAACTGTAGCACCATCTTTGACTGCTTCACTTAATTTGTATTCGCTCACAATATTACCGAACACTCTCTGTGTATTTTGACCATCTTCTTTTGCAACTGGTGTACCTGTAACAGCTAAAAAACTTGCTTGGGGTAATGCTTTTCGCACGTTTCCAGCAAGTCCGCTATATTGTGTACGATGAGCTTCGTCAGCAAGAACAATAATATTTTCTCTTTGTGAAAAATAACTAAATTCCTCTTTATAGTCCTGAAATTTTTGAATTGTAGAAAAAATAAGTCTACTAATTCCATTGTCAAGTTGCTTAATCTGGTCTCTTAAATCAAGAATACTTCCTGCTCGATGAGATACATCCTTGTACCCAACTCGTGCAAAAAGTTTTGAGAGCTGATCATCTAGATCTTCACGGTCAGTCAAAAATAGATATGCAGGACTTTTAAGTTCCTCAATGTTCTTAGTCTTATTCACATAGAAAACCATAGAGAGTGATTTACCAGATCCTTGTGTATGCCAAAAGACTCCAATCTTATGATCTTGTTCTCCACGAACAGCACGAAGAGTGCTTTCAACTGTTGTATTTACTCCATAGTACTGATGATACAAACACATCTTTTTTGTGAATGTTACAACTTCACCATCTCCGTCTGCTTCAAAAACAAAGAAGTTTTGCAAAACATCCAATAGTCGTGTGCGATCAAACAATCCTTTAGCTAGTACTTCTAGTTGGTTGGTATTATTTGGAGCATCAGTAGGTGTTGTAATTCCTTTCCATGTTCCGTATCTTTCCCATGAAGACGAGATAGTCCCATGTCGTGCATTGATAAGATCTGAAAGACCGATGATTTGATTGTATAAAAATAGTTTCGGTATTTCTTTTTTGTATCTTTCTACTTGCCTATAAGCTTCACCAATAGTAGCACTTCCTGATACAGCACTCTTTAATTCAAAAAGACCGATAGGTAATCCATTAATGAAAACAACTACATCAAGACGACAAGTAGAATCTATTCCCTGAACTGTAAACTGTCTTACGGCTAAAAACTCATTTGAATCTGGATTATTAAAATCAACAAGTTTTACTAGGTCAGTTTTTTCTTCTTCGTTTCCACGCCAAGAAGTTTTCTTTCCATTTACGAGCCAAGAGTAAAGCTCTTTATTCCCAAGCATTGGATCGTTATGATGGTAGTCTGCAATATCCTTTACAACCATTTCTGCTTGTAGAGCAGGGAGTGACGGATTGATTCTACGAATAGCACCG
>JAYUHL010000092.1:0-7103 GCA_043767085.1 Minisyncoccota bacterium | reverse complement strand
CTAATAATGCTTATTTACCTTACTATATTTAACCCTCGGTGTCTTTTTATATCATAGATCCAATAGGGCTATGGTGTCATTTTAGATCATAGAATGCGTATTGTGGTTTTTTTGTGGCTTTTTTGCTATAATTTACTTAATTATTAATATTAAATTTATCTAAATTATGACACCTTTATATATCGTTTTAATCGTTCTAGCTGTTATCATCATTTACTTTGTTTATTCTTACAATGGCTTCGTTACGCTACGTACTCGTGCACAGGAGGCTTGGGCAGACATCGACGTCCAACTGAAGCGTCGCTATGATTTGATCCCTAACTTGGTCAATACAGTTAAAGGTTATGCTACTCATGAAAATACAGCTTTTGAAAAGGTAACTCAGGCGCGCGCAGCAGCTATGGGTGCTCGCACTATGGGTGAACACTCTTCATCAGAGGCAGTACTAGGACAAGCAGTCACTGGGCTGTTTGGTATCGCTGAAGCGTACCCAGAACTAAAAGCTAATACTAACTTTTTGGAACTTCAACGCGAGCTTTCAGACACAGAGAATAAAATAATGGCAAGCCGTCGTTTCTACAATGCAAATGTCCGCGACTTAAACGCTGGTGTTCAGATGTTCCCAGGTAACATTATCGCAGGGATGTTTAAATTTGTAGCTATGGACTACTTTCAATTAGAAGAGGGTGCAAAAGAAAAAGAAACTGTAGAAGTGAAGTTTTAAGTATTACTAATTAATTTATATTAAAATATATGAATGATCAAGAAATACAAAAATACATAAAACAAGTTCGCAATGAAGCAAACATTGATATGGAAAGATATGTTGGCTCTATGAAAGAAGAATTTTCAAGTCAACTTTCTGCTGTAGCAGAAATGGTAGCAAGTAATACAGAGACTTTGCAATCCCATACAGAGATGATAGGTAGTTTAATGGAAGATGTTTCCGTTCTTAAACAAGATGTTTCTATTCTCAAAGAAGACATGGTTGAAGTTAAAAGCGATTTAGTTGAAATCAAAAAAGACCTTAAAAACAAAGTAGATACTACTGATTTTATTAATTTTAAAAACCAAGTTTCATTGGTCTAAAGTCTATGTCAAACAATCGAAATATAAATACAATTCTTCTGATCTTAATCTTTATTGTTTTAAGTATTGGTGTCTATCTATTTATGGGTAACAAAAAAGTTGGGGATAGTGAGCCATTAGGACAGATACCAGAAATAGAAAATCCTAATTCTGTTGTTTGGGTTAAATCAGAAAAGTTTGGTCTTTATTTTCCTGCAAATTTTAATGCTCCAAATGAATTTTACAGAGTTAGTGGATTAGGTGAAGATAGAGGAAAGATAGTTTATGAACCATCTACCGATACAGTACCAGTATTTTCTCTTGTGTTTGCTGATGGTGATGCAGTGATAACATGGGGAGATGTATGGAAAGGTGGTTACATACCCGGCACTTGTACACAAAGTGAATTTGGTCCATTTGAATATGGAGTATCGTCTGTGGCTTGCGTAAATGGATACAGAACCTGGGTAGCTCATTTTAGTGCACGCGATTCTATATCAAAAGATGATTTAAAAATCTTTGGTGATTTTGTGATGAAGAATCAAGTAAATAAAACTAGTTTAATTACATACGAAAACAAAGAATTAGGTTTTTCTTTCGAGTCGCCTTATGGAGAAGTACAGCCGATGAGTAATGGTAAATTTATTTCTATTAATAAGTCTAATTCAAAAGAAGATAAAGGAGAAATGCTTAGAGGCGATATTTCCAAGAATCCTATTTTTTACTTTGCTGGTCTTAGTAGAGATTATAATGCTGGAAGAGGTAGTGATCTTGGTGAATCAAAATCAGAAAATTGTGCATCTGAACCAAATAAAAAAACTACAAGTGGTGTGGAGTATAAGTATCTAACACATACTGATGAGGAGGGTTACTTTATTGGTGAAAGAAATTCTAAAGCTTATGTTGCTTATTTTAAAATGAAGTCTAGTTACAATAGATTTCCTTGTCTAGCTTTTACTCTTTGGCCACAAAAGTCTGGTGTAACAGAAGCAGAATTTTTAAAGATTATGAATTCAGTTAAATTATATTAATTTATGCAAAACAATTTTTTTGGATCAAAATTAAATAGTGTATTGTTGTTAGTCCTGATTATTTTATTAGGTTTTGCTTTGCGTTTTATGTATCAAAACAAAGCGACTTACTTGCCTTTTATGGAAGGGGAGAAAGAGGAAGTTGAAAATATCAATCCGGTTAAAGAAGAATCTATTGCTAAAAATGAAATAAAAAAGGAAGTAAAAACAGATTTGGTAAAATATGAAAACAAAGATGTAGGATTTTCTTTTGTGTATCCAGCAGAGTTTGGTAGTGTAACTCTTGTTAAGTCATCTCCAGATGTTGGAGATACCTATAGAGGCTCAACTGGCAAACTAGGAGAAAATTATTTTTTCTTTGATTTTTTTACTAAAGATTTTCAAGTTGGTGATTCAGTGTCTCCCACCACAAGGACTTTCGATGCGACTATGAATATGTGTAGTCACTCAAAAGAAGTATCTTGCGAAGTACTTTCTTCTGAAAAAGGTTTGAAGTCTATTTTAATAAAACGACTTGACGAGTACAGCCCTAAATACAATATGGAAGTTTACCTACTTGCTAGTAGTAAATATAACAAACTAAATTTTACGTCTTCAGATGTTAATATTTTAAAAAGTATAGCTTTACAAATCGAAGTTTTTTAATTCATAAGATAATTTATGCAAAATAATCTAAAAAATAAAATAATAATTATACTGTCAATATTTTTTGTTGTTTTTAGTATTAGCGTTAGCACAACTTTTGCTAAAGTAAAAATTTCTGATTTTATTTTATTTTCGAAATACACAGCAGATACTCATGTTTCTGGCAGTCTTAAAATAGATAAATGTGATTTTAATGGTAAAACTTATAGTATGATAACAAGTATGCCAGAAAGTGATGGTGGTACAAATTTATATGATGAAAAGGGTAAATCTTTTGGTGGTTGGGGTGGGATGCTACCTGATGAAATGAATACAAATTGTGATGTGAACTGTAAAGATATAAGAAAAAATGCTTCTTGTGAAAATATTTTTAGTCAGTCTTTCGATGGTAAAATTATGAAAGATATATATAATTTACAAAAATTAAATTTAGCTAAATATATATCTAAACCGAAAGTCGAAACAATTTCTGCAACATATGGACACATTTCTTCTACTTGTTTACCACCTGATTTTACTGTTTGTAAACCAGATTTTGCTCTAAATTTTATGGGGAAAGTTGATGGACAAAAATCTGCAACAAAAGTTTGGGCACAATATTGGTCAAAAAATTCTGTTAAAAAACAAACAACACCGCATAATTTATACTATCCCTTAAAAGATGCAAAGAATGAAATTGCTGTTTCAGCAAATCCACCAGATGGTATTTATAGATACAGAATAGTTGCTAAAAATGCAGCCGGTATTACTTATGGTAAAATAAAAGAAATAAAAGTTAATTCTGTGAAAAAAGAAGAGAGATATGTTGGTGATGGTTGTAAAGTTGTTAGTGGATGTAATGGTCCTATTGAATGCGTGGACTTGTCAAAAGATACAACAAATTTCGTAACCACATGTGAATATAGACAAGAATATGAATGTTATAAAGCAAAAACTGCACGTTGTGAAAAACAAACAAATGGCTCTTGTGGTTGGACAGAAAATGAGGAATTAAAGATGTGCAAGGTAAAAGCAAAAGAGAGTTTACAAACAGTTATTAATTAAAAATATTTATGCAAAACAATTTTTTTGGTTCAAAATTAAATAGCGTCTTGTTGTTAGTCCTGATTATACTTTTAGGTTTTGTTCTGCGTTTTATGTACAAAGAAAAAGCGACTTACTTGCCTTTTATGGAAGGGGAGAAAGAGGAAGTTGAAAATCAAGACAACGTAAATGAAGTAAAGAGTGAATTAAAAACTATTTCTCGTGAAAAATATTCATTTCAAATTCCAAAAGAATGGACCGAAAGCAGTCTTATAAATTTCGAAGGTTGTATTTGGGATGGAGCATCTAATGACACAAACGATGGTCATCGCCAAGCAGGAGAGATAGGTATTTATCCAAAGTCTTGTTTCGATCTTTCAAAATCAAATGGTAAGAGAGAAGTGAAAGAAAAAGACGGATACTATATTGTGGCTTACTATGATAAAGAAACTGGTACCACCGCTGCCGAAGAAGCAGAGACCAAACTAGTCTTTCAGAAGATCGTTGATAGCTTTAAATTAAAAGCTATCACTGCAACAACTACATACACGTACTCTAATCATGGCTTTACCATGGAATTACCAAAAGGGTTTGTGGTAAAAGAGGAACAGTCAGAAGCTGGACCATCTATTAGTATTTCATTGCCAGTAGGTAGTCTTGCGTATATTACTGATTCTTCTTTTTGGGAGAAGTTCTATGCTCCTGATTATGTATACTTAAAAAGTAAAAAAATAGGTGACCATACATTTAAATTATATACCAATAGCGGAGCAACATTTTACTGGTTTAAACAAGGAAACGTTGGGTATCAGTTTGGTGGAACTGATACGGTAGCACTTGAGAAAATAGTTAAAACATTTAAATTCGTTGGATGGACACAAATAGAAGGTAATAAAGAAGATTTGATCTCTTTCTCTATTAAACCAGGGCAAGAAGTTTCAGGGAAAATGAAAGTAACCGGGTCTCTAAAAGGAGCTTATTTCTTTGAAGGAAATCTACCCATAACCATACTTGATACAAACAAAAATCCAACTTCATATGGACCGGGGCATGGTACTGCTACTACTGAATGGATGACATCAGGCCCAGTGTCATTTTCAGCCGATTTTGATTTTAGTAAAATGCCAAAAGGTAAGGCGTATTTAAAGATCCAACAAGATGACCCATCAGGTGGAGAAAGTGGCAAGCCGATTAAACAAATATTTATCCCAATAATCATAAAATAATATGGCAACTCTGTACACACAACAATCAAAGAATGTTACAAAGACTTGGATGCTCATGAGTATGTTTTTCATACTTGTGATAGCAATTGGCTATGGATTCAGTATGTATTATGGTAATTCGAGCATACTGTATATTTTTGTTATTTTCAGCGTTGGTATGAATATCGTTGCGTATTGGTATTCGGACAAAATAGTTCTTAAACTAGCTGGGGCTAAACAGGCCGACCGCGCAACTTATTTTGACTTATATACCATAGTTGAAAATTTATCTATCACAGCAGGCCTACCGATGCCAAAAGTGTATGTTGTAGAGGATAGTGCTCCAAATGCATTTGCAACAGGACGTGATAAAAATCACGCAGTAGTTGCTGCTACAACAGGATTACTTGCAATTCTAAACAAAACAGAACTAGAAGGTGTTATGGCTCACGAGCTATCACATATAGGGAATAGAGATATGCTTGTATCAACTGTCGCAGTTGTCCTCGTCGGGTTTGTGTCCATAGCTGCAGATTTCTTTACAAGAAGTATGATTTTTGGAGGAAATAGGGATAGTGATAGTAAAGCTGGAAATATAATGGCGATCGTAGGTATTGTTTTTGCAATTCTCGCTCCATTGTTCGCTACTCTTTTACAGCTTGCTATATCACGCCGTCGTGAGTATCTAGCTGATGCGAGTGGCGCACTCCTGACTCGTTATCCAGAAGGCCTAGCCTCTGCTTTGTCAAAGATCAGTCAATACAGTAAACCATTGAGTCATCAATCTGGGGCGATAGCGCACCTATACATAGCCGATCCAAAAGGCTCAGCAATCGGCAAGAAAATAAAAGGGTTATTTGCAACACACCCTCAAGCAGAAGATAGGATTAAAATCTTGAGAAGCATGTAATTTCTGAGACAAATGAAACCTTTACAAAAAGGCTATTTATGTTATATTTAGAGAAAGCCGATTTTGGCATCAATTAAATAACAAAATAATGAAAATAGTTTTCACGCTCGTTCTCGTTGTTCTGATGTTTCCTAAAGCATTATTAGCACAAGTAGCCCCCATTCAAAGTGCAGTAGATGAAGTTGAAGAATGTATTAAAGAATTCTGTAGTCTGTATTCTATAAACAAAGATTTCTATGTTGTAGAAAATAAAGATTGTGAGATTTCGATTTGTGTATATGTTGGCAGAGAGCTTTTATGTCCTCAGTCCGAAAAAGTTCCTCTTTTTATCAAAAAAGATCCATATGGGAAATTTAATAAATATGAAGTTTTCCATAAAGCTTTTCAAAATACAAAAGGAGAAACAGTAAATCTTGGAGATCAAAGTCAGGGTTTGTATACCTTCGATGGTCTCAGTGTGATGTGTCTGAATAAAGAAAGTGAAATTAGTCACTTTGTAGGCTTTGAAAGAGCTGCAGCAGAGGCAGTTGCTGTGTATCATTCAAATCTGAGTGGTAATGAATTCGGTATTTCATTAACTACATCTTTTTTATTGTCAAAAATATATGCTTCTGGAGATAATATTCTAGTTAAGAATTTAATTGATTTTCAAAGAAATTCTGACGTATTTGGTTTCGTCGCGACGTGGTTTGATAAACCAAAAGACAAACTATCTCAGGGAGATATCAAACATCTAATAAAGATGTTTGAAGTTTTAAAGTGATATTTTAAAGTCCAATCTACGTGATTGGGCTTTTAATTTGTAAAAAATTACTTTTTAAGATATAATCTATCCAGATGTTCTTTAGATTAGTGAGAATAATTTTTATTTTCTCACAAGAAAGATGCCTGCCGCAAGGCAGGTGTTTTTCGTAGATGTTATGGTTTGATAACGTATTAAAATATGGAGAGGTCGCATAGTGTTACATTCTAATCCAAATTAGAATGTAAAAGCGGAGCGATTTTTTCAGCAGACAAAATCGTGAGTCGGGGTGAGAAGCGAATAAGTGTAGCTTCGCAAGACCTTGAACGTTTTGTATTCAAAATGTGAAAGGTGTACAGTTCCTGTAAGGAAGCGAAATTTTCAGCAGAAAAATATTCGTGACCTGCCTTGGAAAGGTGTGTAATACAAATTGGAGGGTTCGCATAGTGGTCTAGTGCACTACCTTGGAAAGGTAGCAA
>JAYUHL010000091.1:0-7110 GCA_043767085.1 Minisyncoccota bacterium | reverse complement strand
AAAAACAAACAAAGTGGTTTCTTAAAGACTTTTATTATTTTATTAATCGCATTTGGTTTATTTGCGTATTTTTATCGTGGGGCCGACGGTATGACTTATTATGAAAAAATAATGGGTATAAAAGATAAAGCGGTGACTGAAGTAAATAAAAAAGTAGATGGTGCAAAAGATACAATGGAAAATCGCGATAAAGAAATAGAGAAAAATCTATAATGAAATATTGGCTTATAAAATCCGAAAGGGATTGTTACTCTATAGATGATCTAAAGAAAGACAAAAAAGTCGCTTGGGAAGGTGTGCGTAACTACCAAGCCCGCAACTTTATGATGAAAGATATGTCTCTTGGCGACATGGCGCTGTTTTATCACTCCAACGGTACAAAAATAAACCCGACAGGTGTTTATGGAATCGCGAAAATATCAAGTAAAGTGCACGTCGACCAAACACAGTTCGATAAAAAAGACGAACACTACGATGCTAAGTCTAAGACAGATACGCCAACTTGGCATTGTGTCGACTTTTCTTTTGTTCAAAAATTTATGAACCCTGTCACTTTATTTGAAATAAAAATTGACCCTAAACTCGAAAGCATGGTTGTCCGCGCTCGTGGCTCACGATTGTCCATCCAACCCGTCTCGGAAAAGCATTTTAAATATATAGAAAAATTAGGTAATAATTAATCTTCTAAAAGTTGTGGTTTGTCGATAGTCATAGTTTCAATACTTACAGCATCGCCGGTGATGCGCATGACGTCTTTGTCTATCTTTTTGAATTCATTGTTGGACTTGTTAAAGTGATTTACAACAGTCGCTAAGCTTGCACCCATTTTATTGTGGACTTCTTCATAATTACGTAAATGATTACCCAGTTCACAAACGCGCTTGATGATGTCGCGTGCAGATTCTTCTATTTGCATAGCTTTGAGCCCTTGTAATACTGTCTGTAAATAGGCTAGGAACGATGTAGGTGACACAATGATGACTTTGTATTTACTTGCAGCGCGTTGGATCAAATTCTCGGCTTCGTCACTCGTACCGACAGTTCCAACTAATAGGTCGTAGTAGATGGCCTCGTGAGGTATGAACATAAAAGCAAATTCCATCGTGTTGTTTTGCGGTTGTATATATTTAGATGTTTCGACGATGCGGTTTTTTAAATCGTTTTCAAAAACTTTTGCCAAGTCTTTTTTACGCATTGGTTCTTTTTCTTCAGACATACGGTTGTAATTCTCAAGTGAGAACTTTGAATCTACAGGTATGACTTTGTCTTTTACAAAAACAGCTGCGTCGACAATACTTCCGTCTGGAAAAGGGTATTGCATTTGGTAACTTCCCGGTGGCATTGTATTTTTGAGCAGTGTTTCTAAATAGTATTCGCCCAAGACACCGCGTTGTTTTGGGTTCTTTAGTATGTCTTGGAGGCTTTTTAATTGGTCGGCAAAAGACACAACTTGTTTATTTGTCTCGTCGAGTCTTGTTATCTTTTCTGTTATGTCGGCAACTATACGGCTAGTTTCACTCGACTGGTAGCGCATTGTTTGGTTGATTTCTTTTTGACTGTCGCCGAGCTTTTGGTCAACAGTGCGAGATAGTTCATTGATCTGAGCAAGTAGCATTTGCATGCCAGAGTCATTCTTCTCGGGGGATTTTTTTGTAAACAAAAAAATCCCCACTATTGCAAGTACTACCAAGATTATTAACAAGATTATAATAAGTGTGTTCATTTTTTAAAATGTAAATATTTTTATAACAATTTACCTAAATGGTATTTGAGTGTATAAATCCAGTCTTCATCTTCTGGATTACTTTCTTCTTTTTGTCCTAGGAACCATTCTAGATACCCACGGTCAAGCTTCAATACATCGGCAACTGTTTTGTCTTTGTGTTTACCAAAAGAAAAGCTGTACATCAGCGACGGCTTGCCTGATATGTCGGCCATGATCTCATACGCTTCTTCATCACTACAATTGTTATTTTCTTTTTTGATCGCTATTACGAGTCTCTCAAAAAGTTTTTCTAAAACTAAAACATCACCGAGTGCGTCGTGTGCTGCTGCCTCTATTTCTATCTCTAAATAATAACGGAGATATTGTAATTTGTGTTGGGGGATCTTGTGTTCTTTATCTTGATGTCGCGCAACGCGTAAAGTACAGATAGTATGAAGAGGATTGATATTTTCTTTTTTAAGCATACCGATGTCGAATTTCGCATTGTGAGCGACCATTATCGTATAGTCACTTTCGAGCATGTCTTTTATTTTTTTATATTCCGGACTTTCTTTAAAGCTAGGTCTATCGGCAACCATTTTATTGGTTATGTGTGTGACTGAACTTGCTTCGATCGAGATTTTTATTTCCGGCTTGTATAATTCACAAAAAGTTTCGTCTTTACTTTTATAAGCCAGCTGACATAAAAAGTCTGTTGCTTCTATACCTGTTGTTTCTGTGTCTAAGAATACGATTTTTTTCATATATTTATTTTAGCATATTTTTGGTATAATACTATTATGAATCCTGAGACTAAAACCTGCCAAAACTGCAAAACTGACTTCATCATCGAACCAGACGATTTTGCTTTTTACGACAAAATGAAAGTCCCACCACCGACGTTTTGCCCAGAGTGTCGGATGATACGGCGTTTAAATTGGAGAAATGAAAGATCCCTTTTTAAGCGTGTCTGTGACAAAACAGGTAAGCAATTAATAACAATGTTTAATCCTGAATCTAAACTGGTGGTTTATGACAGAGATATTTGGTGGAATGATAGTTGGGATCCAATAGATTATGGTATGGATTATGATTTTTCGAAATCATTTTTCCAACAATATAAAGAATTGTTGAGCAAAGTTCCACTTGCAAATCTTGGAAATACAAATGTTGTAAATTCTCCTTATGGTAATCACAATGCTGACTGTAAAGATTGTTATTTAACTTATGCATCTTGGAAAAATGAAAGAGTGCATTATTCGCAAGGGTCTTTAAATGGAAAAGATTGTATGGATGTTTATACAGTCTTGGATTCAGAAAATTCGTATAATGATACTATTTGTAATCATCTATATAAAACACATTTTTCTTATAATACTGATGAGTCTATAAATTCTTTCTTTTTGGACCACTGTGTAAATTTGCAAGACTGTATCGGTTGTATAAATTTACGAAATAAAAGTAACTATATTTTAAATCAAAAATATTCAAAAGAGGATTATAAAAAACGATTAGAAGAACTTGATTTTGGAAGCTATAAAATTTTATCTAGTTTTGAAAAGATATTTAATGATTTTATTCTAAAATTTCCTAGAAAATATGCAAACATACTTAAATCTCAAGACTGCACCGGAGACAATATAGGTAGTTCTAAAAATGTTAAAAATTCTTTTGATGTTTATGGTAATTGTGAAGATTCAAAATATATGGCTTATATGATTGATTCGAAAGATAGTTATGATTTGTATGGTGGTGGGGCAACAGCGTCTTTATTGTACGAAGGTATCGATACAGGACTATATGCTTCTAATCAATTATTTTCAATACTTACACATAGCTGTCTAAATACAAACTACACTTATATGTGTTACAACTCTAAAAATCTTTTTGGTTGTATTGGTATAAGGAAAGGAGAATATTGTATTTTAAATAAAAGATATACAAAAGAAGAATATGAAATGATTGTTCCTAAAATAATTGAACAAATGAATGTAATGCCATATGTTGATCAAAAAGGAAATATTTATAAATACGGTGAATTTTTTCCAACAGATCTTTCTCCTTTTGCATACAATGAAACAATCGCCCAAGAATATTTTCCTAAAAAATCTGAAGAAATAACGAAAGAAGGTTTTTTATATAGGAAAAGCGAAGAGCGAAATTATGTTGCAAGTATTGATTCAAAAGATTTGCCTGACCATATAAAAGATGCAAATTCTAGTATAGTAAATGATATAATAAGTTGTCCTAATAATGGTAATGAATTAACTCAATGTACACAAGCGTATAAAATTACAAATGACGAATTACAATTTCTAAAGCAAAAAAATATTGCCCTACCAAGATTTTGTCCTAATTGTAGGTATCACAAAAGACTTTTAAAAAGAAATCCTTTAAAACTTTGGAAAAGAAATTGTATGAAATCTGGTTGTAAAAATGTTTTCGAAACCTCTTATTCGCCAGAGCGACCAGAAATAGTCTATTGCGAAAAGTGCTATCAACAAGAGGTAATATGATATAATATTTATATGGAAAACGATTACGATAATTGGAATAATCTCAAAAAAGATACTTCTAAAAAAGAAAGAGTTTTCTTTGATAAAGGTGAGATATGGTTTTTGTCTATGGGTAAAAATATAGGAGATGAAGAAGATGGCAAGAATCAAAATTTCGAAAGACCAGTTTTGATTACTCGTAAATTTAATAATAATGTATTCTTAGGTGTACCACTAACTAGCCAACCAAAAGAAGGTAAGTATTATTTTACTTTGGAATCTTTTAAAGGTTCGACAGCTATACTTTCACAGATAAAGCTTTTTGACGCAAAGAGGTTGATACGTTTTATTGGTAGAATAGACAAAGTAGAGTTAAAAACAATAAAAGAGAAAATAAGATTAATCATATAAAACACGAAATGCCCTTTCGGGCATTTCTCGGGGCTTCTGACAAGAGAAGCATTTACAAGACAATTATATCACACCTAAAAATTTATGCAACAACACCAAAACGAAACCAAAACCTGCCAAAACTGCAAAACTGACTTCATTATCGAAATAGACGATTTTGCCTTTTACGACAAAATAAAAGTCCCTCCACCGACGTTTTGCCCAGAGTGTCGGATGATGAGGAGGTTTGTGTATCGTAATGAACGCAAGTTGTTCAAAGTAAAAGATTACTTTAGTGAGAAAATTATTTTCTCACTTTACCCAGAAGAAGCTAATAGAAAAGTTGTAACTCAAGATGAGTGGTTTTCTGATTCTTGGACTGCAGATGATTACGCTCGTGATTTTGATTTTTCGCGTGATTTTTTTACACAATTATTTGAATTAGATAAAGATATTCCAATATATGCTTTAAATGTAAAAATGATGTCAAATAGTGATTATTGTGGTAATGCATCGGCTTTAAAAAATTGTTATCTACTTTTTAATTCTAGCCATACAGAAAATTCTTTATATGGTAGCAGTGTAAATAATTGCCGCGACTGTGTAGATAATACTGTATTAACTAATTGCGAGCGTTGTTACGAATCTTTTTATTTATTAAATTGTTATCAATGTTATTTTTCCATAATGTGTGCTGAGTCAAGCAATCTATGGTTTTCTCGTGACTGTCTTTCTTGCTCAAATTGTTTTGGATGTACAAATTTAAGGAAATCATCTTATTGTATTTTTAATAAACAATATTCAAAAGAGGAATATTTTAAAGAATTACAAAAAATGAATTTAGATACAAAATCTTCCTTGAAAGAATCTTACGATTCAGCTCGTATTTTTTGGGAAACACAACCAGTCAAAAGTCATCAAGGATTAAAGAATGTGAATTCTGCTGGAGCTTATGTTTCTCATTCTAAAAATGTTAATGATTCTTATCTAGTTTTTGATAGTGAAGATCTAAAGTATTGTCAGTATATGATGGTTGGTGGTAATAAAGATTGTATGGACTCCTGTATCTGGGGAGAAAAATCTATTCTTAATTATGAGACTTCTGTTTGTGGAGAAAATAGTTACGATTTAAAATTTTCCTTGGATTGTTGGCCAAATGTAAGGTCTTGTGAGTATTCTATGCATTTAAAATCTTGTTCAGATTGTTTTGGCTGTGTCGGCCTAAGAAATAAACAATATTGCATTTTTAATAAACAATACACAAAAGAAGAATATTTTGAAGTAGTAGAAAAAATAAAAGATCATATGAATAAAAATCCTTATATTGATAAAAAAGGAAATGAGTATAGATACGGTGAATTTTTCCCGATAGAATTTTCTCCTTTTGGCTATAACAACACAATTGCATTTGAGCAGTTTAATTTAGATAAAAAAGATATTTTATTAAGTAACTATCCTTGGATAGAAGTTGCCATGGGTGAATATAAAATAACTCGCGAATGGAAAGATGTCCCTGAATTTATTAATGAAACAAATGAAGATATCTGTAATGAAATTTTAGAATGTATGTCTTGTCATAATCCTTTTAAAATAGTTTTTGATGAGTACTTGTTTCTTAAAAAAGAAAATTTACCTTTACCAAATAACTGTCATGAATGTCGTCATAAAAATAGAATCAAAGATAGATTAAAGCCATTTCTGTACAACAAGTCTTGTTCTTTGTGTAATTGTAATATAAAAACAGCTTATTCTGAAAATACTATCATATACTGTGAAAGCTGTTATCAGAAAACGTTTTCTTAATTAATTATTTTTACTATAATAAACCTATGTCACTACATGAACAAATAAAAGGGGAGATTAAAAAGTCTATGATGGCGCGCGATACTGTTCGCCTCGAAGTTATGCGCGGTCTCACAACAGCATTTATGAACGAACTGGTTTCAACTGGTCGCACACCGCAAGATATGCTAACAGATGATGAGGCCCTTAAAGTCATCACACGCAATGCGAAACAAAGAAAGGATTCTATAGAGCAGTTCACAGCCGGTGCCCGTATGGACTTAGTTGAAGAAGAGAAGCCACAATTGGCAATTCTAGAGGAATTTTTACCAAAGTTAATGGAAAAGTCCGAAGTAGAAGAAATAGTTAAAAATAAAATCGAAGAAGTGAAAAGTGATGGTACATTCGATCCAAGTAAAAAAGGTATGTTTATGGCAAATGTCATGAAGGACTTAAAAGGTAAAGCCGACGGCGCAGTGGTCAAACAAGTCGTTGATGAATTATTTAAATAAATAAATTTTATGATTAAGAAAATTTTTGCATATTGGTTACTCCTGTCAGGAGCATTGTGGATAACAACACAGTTTATAACTGGTATAAATGTAAATTCATGGCAGACATTTCTTTTTGTCGGAGCAGTTTTTTTGTTGATAAATACTTTTGTAAAACCGATTCTAAAAATTTTGACCTTACCTCTTAACCTCATCACTTTAGGTTTATTTTCACTTATTCTAAATG
>JAYUHL010000090.1:0-7123 GCA_043767085.1 Minisyncoccota bacterium | reverse complement strand
TTCAAGAACTTCTTTGAAGTGCTTTTTACATTCAGGACATAAAAAAGCTAGAGATTCTGGTGCATGCAAATTCAGTTCAATTGTTTTTTCTTCTTTTGAGTCAAGTATTCTCAATGGATTGGTCGCTAATCGTTCACGGTCTATAGAACCTAGTTTGTCGATATTTTTCTTATAATAAGAGACAAGTTCTTTGATGTATTTACCTCGACATACGCTGTCGCCAATAGAGTTGATGTCGATAGATAAATTTTGAGCTCCTGCTTCACTTAATATTGTCCAAGCAGTTTTTATAACTAAAGCATCTAAGATACTCTTTTCGCTACCAATGGCATCCATGTCGAATTGAGAAAATTGACGATAGCGACCTTTTTGAGGTTTGTCATGACGAAAAACTGGACCATAGCTGTAAGCAAGAACTGGTTGTGGTAATGATTGCATTCCATTTTCAATGTACGAACGCATAAGTCCTGCTGTATGTTCTGGACGCAAAGCCAAAATGTTCTCACCTTTAGTTTTAAAAGTGTACATTTCTTTGTCTATAATATCTGTACCGACACCGATAGATGAAGTAAAAACTTGAGCATCCTCGACGATAGGCGTATCTATCGGTTTAAAACCGTAATAAACTGCTATCTCTTGAGCTTTTTCAAAAAATCCTTGAAAATAATAATAAAGAGGTCCGTCAATGTCACGCATACCTTTTACTGACTGCAATGCTTCTTTTTTTGGTTTTTTCTTTTCAATCATAATTATTTATCTTGTTGATAATATCCTGGTAAATAAGAAATATGTTTAAATGGTAGAAGTCGTAAATATGCTCTACCTACCAATTTCTTTCTTGGAACTACACCCCATTCTCTAGAATCATAACTGTGATTGCGATTATCACCCATAACAAAGTATTCATCATCTTTTGTCTGATAAGAGCCAGTTGTAGGGAATCTTTCATTTAAGTATGGCTCATCGAGAGTAAATCCATCTGGATAATCTTTGTTTGTTATGGTTATCTTGCCGGAAGAGATGGATATTTTTTCATTTGGTAAACCTATTATTCTTTTTACAAAATAACGTTTCGGATCAACGGGGTATTTAAATATCACAACATCGCTACGATTTATATTTCCACGAATGTATGAAAGTTCGTCGACGATTAAATATTGTTTATCATTAAATGTTGGAAACATGGAAAGTCCTGAAACAACAAAAGGTTGTGCAATAAACATGCGAATAGGTAAAACTATAGCTATAGCCACAATTGCATAGCGAATCAAGTCCCACAGACTCTCTTTTTTTTCGCTTGTTTTTATTTCTTTATCCATATACAACACATATTATCACATAACAACTATTGACATAACATATAAATCTGTTTTATGATAAGGAAATGTATATATTTGGATTAGGGAATCCTGGAAAAGAATACGAACTAACACGTCACAATGCTGGACGAATTATTTTCTCGTATCTTAAAAAAGAATATGATTTACCAGACTGGAAAGAAGACATAAAAATCAAAACACTAAAATCAAAAGGTGAAATAAATGGAGAGAAAGTAGAATTATTTATGCCAAATAATTTTATGAATAATTCTGGAACAACAGTCACGCCAATTATCGACACGCCTAAAAAATTAACAAAGTTAATTGTCATCTATGATGATTTAGATTTACCAATTGGAACACTAAAAATTTCTTTTAATAAAAGTTCTGGTGGACACAATGGTCTCGAATCTGTAATTAAAAAAGTAAAGTCAAAAGAATTTGTTCGTATCCGTATCGGCATCATGCCTGTAACACCAACAGGTAAATACCGAAAACCAAAAGGAGAGGAAGCTGTGATGAAATTCCTACTTTCGAGCTTTAAAGAAGACGAACTCAAAACTCTGAAGAAACTCTCAAAAAAAATTGCTGAAATAATAACTATGATTTCAAAAGAGGGAAAGGATAAGGCTATGAGTGTTTATAATTAAAACTTTTATATATGCAAGAAAACAATCCGATAAAGATTATTCAGACAAAAAATCCAATTTTTCGTTAAAAAAGTAAAACAAAAATAGAAGTTAAAGAAACAGGCTTTTCCAACGAAGAAAACAATAAAAATAATATTGATGGCGAGAAGGGTGAAAAATTCTTCTCACTTGTGAATAATGATAACAAGGAAGTAATAGGAAGTATTTATTATGATTACCCTAAAAAAGAATCTCTGAATTCAATTTTGAGAGTTCGTTTTATTGCTCTTGAAGAAAAATATAGAGGTCAAAGTTTTGGGATAAAAATGTATGAAAAACTTTTAGAAGAAGCAAAAAATAAAAATCTTGATGGAATAGGTAGTGATGCTGCTGTCCAAAGAGGAGCGATTTCTGTATGGAAGAAATTGATGGATAAAGGATACAAGCTCACTATAAATCCTTCTATAGAAGAAAAGTGGAAGCGTTTCGTAGATACTTATAATGAAGGAAAGATCTTTAAAGAGATGCTCAGTGTTGCTAATAAAGATAGCGTGTTTAAAATTTTGTTAAAAGAACAAAAAGTTAAGTGACTAGAATCTAAAATCTACTAGTCTAATACCATACTTAGACGGCCGTCCAAGTATGGTATACTCTATTTATGTATAAACATTGGGAAGACGAAGTATCATTTAGTGATTTTATTGTTAGCCATTTGTTGTCTTGGAGATCTGTAAGGATACAAAGACGTGTACTTTATGAGTTAGTTAAAAAAAGAAGGCATAAAAATCAACAAATATTTAATAACAATCTGCATAGACTCAAAAATAAAGGAGTTATTAGTTTTGATTCAAAGAAGAATGTTGTTATTAATAAAAAAGAATTACAGTCATATGTTAGTTTTAAAAATATGAATGTAAAACCAACAGGTGAGATACAGGTTCTAGTTTTATTTGATATACCAGAAAAGAAAAGGAAAGTAAGAAATTGGCTAAGATTACAGCTAAAATTATGGAATTTTAAAATGATACAGCAAAGCGCATGGCTTGGGGGACGGTCCATTACCGAAAGAATTTTCAGACCGCTTAAATCTATTAGATATAAAAAAATGCGTAAAAGTTTTTAAAATTCAAAAAATTAGATAATTATGATTAATTTTTAGTATCAGATTTGGACGGCCGTCTATAATTGGTGTTGGCATTAAAAAACCTCTCATAATGAGAGGTTTTTTAATTTGTATTTTATTTTGCGTCTTTTGCAAGGTGTACGAGAGTCATACGTTGGTCTTTTGGTTCAAAGAGTGTGACTTGGAAATTGTAAGTCTTTCCGAGTTCTAGACTTTTCTTCAAAAGTTCTTCAGAACCGAAACTTGAATTGTGAACTAAACCAGCCACACCTTGTTTGATAGAAACAAGAGCACCGTGTTTGTTAAACTTGATAACAACTCCAGAAACTATGTCGCCTTTTTTCAAAGTACTTTCATATTCATTCCATGGGTTTTCTTTAAGAGCTTTTATAGAAAGAGATATTTTACCATCTTTGATTTCTATTATTTTTGCTTTTATTTTGTCATCTACTTTAAACATAGAACGTGGATCTTCAACTAGACCCCAATCGATTTCAGATATGTGGACCAAGCCTTCTAAGCCATCTTCAACTTTGAGGAATACTCCAAAGTCTACGATTCCAGCAACAGTACAGTTTACTTCGTCGCCAACTGCGTATTTGCCCATGATTTCTTTTCTCTCTTCTGGATTGTTGTCTTTTTCAGAGAAGATAAGTTTGCCTTCTTTTGGAAGAGCAGAAATCATAACAACTGTTATACGTTTACCGATGAGCATTTTCAATGCTTTAAGGATTTTGTCTTTATCACTATCTTCTACGCGAGGATAGTTTTCACTTTTTAATTGTGAAGCAGGTAAGAAACCAGCGATACCTTGCCATTCGAGTATCAAACCACCTTTATTAGCTTCTTTGATAGTTAATTCAAGCGCTGTTTTTTCTTTAATAGCTTTTTCAGCTTCAGACCAAATAAGAGCTTGCTTCGCTTCTTTTAGAGAAAGTTCGATGTAACCTTCTTCATTTACAGTTGCGACTATTTTTGCTTTTACAACATCACCAATACTTACTTTTTTGATAATGTCTTTTGCATTAATAAATTCACGTCCATAAATGATACCTGTACCAAATGGTGCGATATCAATATAGATTGATGATTTTTTGATAGAAATAACAGGACCTTCAACCAAAGCATCTACTTGTGGTGGGATTTCTGTTTTTTCTAGCATCTTTCCGATACCAGAAAGCTCTAATTTTGCACTATCTACAATGTCTTCTACTTCTGTACTTTTTTTCATAAATTAAAAAAACCGCTTTTATCTATAAAATATAGATATTGCGGCAGAGGTTTGAGTTTCTTTTGCTTTTTCTTTATAAATTAAAGAAATCACAATAGGGTTAAATCTCAGACCTGTGCTAGTAATAGATTGTTTATACTATATATCTGATTTTTTTGCAAATGTAAAAATCCGATTTCTGTTTCGGTCTTTTTTCTTTTTAAAATAAGTGTTATACTAAAAATATGATAATCACATACATGGGAAAACAATGTTTTAAAATAACACAAGGTGACCTTGTTGTTGCATTTAACCCTATTTCAAAAGATGCTAAATACTCTGGCAAGGTTCCACATTTCGGTGCAGACATAGCACTATCAACAACGAATCATCCTAATTATAATGGCTTTGAAAATCTGAGCCACGGTGACACTATCCCATTTGAAATCAAAGGTCCAGGAGACTATGAAATCAAAAATATTTTTATAAAAGGACTTTTGTCTGAGACAGAAATAGATGGTAAGAAATATATAAATACTGTATATACAATGACCATCGACAATATAGCTCTATGTTTCCTCGGGGCTTTCAATAAAAATAAACTTGATGCAAGTATCCGTGGAGAGATAGATTCTTGTGATATCGTTTTTGTTCCCCTTAATGATGATTTTATGTCAGTTTCAGATTCATTTGCACTTTCAAATACATTAGAACCAAAGATAATAATCCCTATGGATTACGATGAAAAAAATTTAAAAGCTTTTATAAAGGAAAGTGGACAAGAAAAAGTAATTCCAATAGACAAATTAACAATCAAATCAAAAGAACTAGCTGGTCGCGAGGGTGAAATTATTATTCTTTCAAATTAATTCATATGAGATCATACGTCAAAAAATTGCAAAATAAGTCTGAAGAATCTCGTAAACAAATTTTATTTTTTACAATGGCTATCTTTATGAGTCTTGTTGTAGGTGTCTTTGTTTACGGACTTGGGAGTCAGTTTAGAGAAATAGCAAAAAAAGAAGAAGCACAAAATAAAACTACAGGACCTTTTAGATTGATGGCTGATTCAATTTCTAAGAGTTATAAAAATATGACAGCAAGTGCTTTTAACTCTATGCCAAATAAACAAGATAGGGAACCTGTAAATTCAGTAGTTCCAGAAATTCCAGAAGGAAAACAAATCGAATTGATAGTAATAGATAAACAACAATAATATGGCGAAAAAAGAAACACCAAAAGAAAATATCGAAACAAAAGAACATGTCAATATTGTTTCTGTAGATATTAATGACGAGATGAAAAATTCTTTTATTGACTATGCCATGTCTGTGATCACAGATCGAGCCTTGCCAGATGTTCGTGATGGTCTAAAGCCTGTGCACCGTCGTATCTTGTATGCGATGCAAGAGATGGGACTGACATCTAGCTCTCGTTTTCGTAAAAGTGCTGCTGTAGTCGGTGACGTGCTCGGTAAATATCACCCTCACGGTGACGTTGCTGTTTATGACTCTATGGTTGGTATGGCCCAAGACTTTTCTTATCGCTATCCACTTATCTGGGGTCAAGGTAACTTTGGTTCTATAGACGGAGACAATCCTGCTGCTATGCGTTATACAGAGGCTAAAATGGCAAAAATCGCAGCGCAACTTCTTCTAGACTTGCATAAAGAAACAGTAGATTTTATTCCAAACTATGACCAAACTCGACGTGAACCAAAAGTTCTACCAACTGCTGTTCCGAATCTGCTTTTAAATGGGACACTCGGTATAGCTGTTGGTATGGCGACAAATATACCACCACACAATTTAACAGAAGTTATAAATGCGACACTTCATCTAATAGACAGTCCAACTGCTACAACAGAGGATTTGATGCAACACATAAAAGGTCCTGATTTTCCTGTCGGAGGTATCGCATATAATCAAAGTGATTTATTACATGCTTATTCAACGGGCCGTGGGGGAGTTGTAACTCGAGGTAATGCAGAAATAGTAGAATTAAAAACTGGCAATTTCCAAATAATAATTACGTCTATTCCTTATCGTGTAAATAAATCTAATTTAATAGAAGCCATAGCGAGTTTGGTTCAAGAAAAAAAGTTAGAAGGAGTCAAAGGTTTACGAGACGAATCTGCAAAAGATATTCGCATCGCTATCGATCTAAAAAGTGGAGTAATTCCTCAAAAAGTTTTAAATTATATTTATAAACATACTCAACTAGAACAATCTTTTAACTACAATATGGTGGCTCTTGTGGAAGGAGTACCGCAGACTCTCTCACTTAAAAGTTTACTCGAGAACTTTATTTCACATCGTACAGTTGTTGTTCGTCGTCGTACAGAGTACGACCTTAAAAAAGCAAAAGAACGTGAGCACATTTTATTGGGTCTGAAAAAAGCTCTGGATCATATCGACCGTGTTATCACTATCATTCGTGGTTCAAAAGATACAGCTCTCGCAAAGTTAAACTTGATGAAGGAATTTAAATTCTCTGACTTACAAGCTACTGCTATACTAGAAATGAAATTGGCGAAACTTGCAGGTCTCGAGAGAAAGAATATAGAACTCGAACTAAAAGAAAAACAAAATTTCATAGCCGAATGTGAAGCATTATTAGCTTCTGTTAAAAAAATGTTAAAAATTATATCAGTCGAGCTCGAAGAAATACGTGATAAATACGGAGACGCTCGTCGAACGAAAATAGTTAAAGGCGGAGTCAAAGCCATAAATGAAGAAGACTTGATAGAAGAAAAAGAATCAGTGCTTGTTTACACAGCAGGTGGTTATGTCAAACGTACTGATCCAAGCGAATACCATACTCAAAAGCGTGGGGGAGTTGG
>JAYUHL010000089.1:0-7247 GCA_043767085.1 Minisyncoccota bacterium | reverse complement strand
AAATGCAAGGAGTAGGCTGACCCAATAAGGCAAAAGAAAAAATGTAAATACTATAGATAAGTCATAAAAAATTCGTTTCATCCATCTATCATATACTTACAAAGGCACTAAATCAATACGGTGGATTTTAACGATTTCTTATAAAAGAAATAACGAAACCTAACAAACGAATACAAAGTAGGAACAATAAGCTGTAAAAGATAACTTGATTTTTTAGTATGAAGTTAATTGAGGACAAGAAAAATAATTTAACATATTCAAATGGATGCCCAGAAGAAAGGAAGTTTTTGCTTTTATTCAAAGATGAATCGTTTGAATTTTTAACAGAATTGTAATCAGAACCATTAACTGTAGCTCCGTCATTTTTAATAAAAGTTTCTAAATCAGAAACAACATCACTAACTTTTATATTTTTTTGTATTTCTTCTTTTGATTTTTCTGTACTTAACTGTAGATCTTGACGTATATTTTCTATTTTTGAAATACTAGTTAGTAAAAGATTACTGACACTTGTAGGCAAAACTTCATTTATCTTTGAAGGTATGTCGCCTAGACTATTTTTGGCAACAACCGTATCCTTTAAAGAACTGGCATTAACACTTTTAATCATAACAGGAATAAATTTCTTATCTTTATTGGTTTCGCTGTGATTCAACGAGATTGGTTCTTTTTTTGTACCAGAAATTAATTTAGGTGAAATAATCTTTGCTGATATAGAATGATCGCCGGAGGTAACTTTCCACGGTAATGACACTTCAACCAAAGATTTAACAGGTACTTCTATATTTCTATAACCTAAAATTACATTCTTGTCATAGAATTCGACACGCATAGAAATAGGATTCGCATCTGCGTTCCATACAGCTGTATAGATCGAAACAGTATTGCCTTCGACGAGATCATCGTTTGAATACCATATCTGACCAGGCAGGAAACCCGTCGAACTCTCAGCATAAATATTTGAAGAAGAAATAAAAAACAAAAAAATAAAGATTATTATTTTGTAGATGTTTTTAATTTTCATATTTTTAAAAATTTATTTTAAAGTAAACGAAGCCTTAACAGTCAGCATTATATTTTTCTCTACCTTGGAAGTGTCATATGAGCCATAGTCAGATATATCTAGAGAATTAGCAGATAGGACTTGAACTACACCAGAACTTGCACTTTTTAATTGACCGACTTTTTTACCAGACGATTCAGCGAGTTTACTTGCACGAGCGCGAGCGTCTTTTACGGCTTCAGACAATAGTGCAACTCTTTCTTCTGGTAATTTACTATAGGTAAATTCTAGAGATTGTGTTGAGAAAATAACACCTTTTTCAATGAGCGGTTGGATGTTTTTTGCAACATCTGATATTTTATTTACATCATCAGAATTTACATCGATAGTTTGGCGAAGTGTGTAGGAACGCTCAGCACCATTTGGTTGATCATAGTTTTGATCCATAAATACAGGAGATACGATGATCTGATCATTTGGGATATTTTTCTCCTTTAGGAAATTCTGAACTTCTAATAAATCACGAGACATATCTGCGTAACCTTGTTTGAGAGTTGAGGCTTTTGTAACATGAGTTACGACACCAACCCATTTAACATGATCACTAGTTACTTGTTTGGTTGCAGAACCTGTAACAGTTAGAGTATTATCAAAAGACTTTAATTTATAAAAAACCAAACTTCCAATAAGAGTACTAATAATAATAGCTAAACCCAAGACAAATTTTGTATTCAAAAAACTATATTTATTGTTATTTTGCATATAGATAATTATACCACTTTTTTAAAAAAATACATATGATATACTTCTACCAATGAATACAGAAACTAAAGAAAAGCTACTGGATACACTACATAATCAAAATAAGCACATTTTAGCAAACGTTATTGAAAAGAATGCAGATGTGTCTATTGGTTCATACTCAGAGAAACTCTGGGATTACAAAGCAGTGCGACCAATAGAGCAAGCACTCATAGATGCTTTTAAAAAAGAATTTACTCGTTTAGGAGTAGAGAAAGAGACACAAGAAGAAATCATCGCTTCTATATCCAGAACACGCAGTATCCAGACAGCGCCACACATAGGACTGCATGAAAGTAGTCGCATGCTCATGATTCACTATCTAACAACTCTCGGAATAAACAAAGACGAATGGTATGTTGTAGGAGCCTTTTCTGGTATTCCTTTTTCAAATGATTCATATCCTGCGTCAATTTCATTTTCGAAAAATCATACATTTAGTGATATTTTTGAAAATGAGGATTTGTATTATACAGATGCAATAAAAAAACAAAAAGACCGCGAACGTGATCTACCAAATGAATCATATATGAGGTTGAGCGTAGCAGAACCGAAAGATAAAAACAGTATTGTTTACAGAAGCAACACTCCGAAAACGTATGTAGATATATATCCTCATTTACACAAAAAACTCAGAGACTTGCTCGTTGAACCAAAGCTCGAAACATCTTTTACAAAGACCATGTTGGAGTCTAATAGAAAATTAATATCAAACATAATTCCTCATAAGAAAATAATTTTTATTGATATAAACGAAGTGATCAATAATTATTTGCAAATCGTTTTACAAGACAAAGAACATTTTATATACAAAATATTCTTTGATGAGAAAATGCACAAAGATATGATCGATACTTTCAGCGTCCATGAACACTTTTTCTACTACACAGAAATTGAAACAAAGAAACAACATCATGCATATATTGATAACTTTTTATTTAAATCAAAGAATCTAGAAACTAAAATTCAAAATGAAAGTCTAATCAAACTCTTAGAGGACACACAACTATGTCCTGGAATATTTATTGGTTTTACTGTTTTGTCATTTTTAAATGATTTTCAGTGTTTCGGGAGCTTTAAACAGATCGAATATCTAACACGTTACAAGAAAATATGGCAAGAATCTAATCTACTACCTGCTGATATATCTCATGTACCCACAGATTCACTTACTACTGGTGAATTACCTGATGAAAATTTACGATTTATAACACCTATAGACATAGCCCTCGGTTCCGAATGGCAGGTCGACAATAATCAAACATTTGGTGATATAATCGAACCGATGATTCCCCTCTTACAAGCTTTCAAAAATTAAGCTACAATACAGAACATATGGAAATTCCAAAAAAAGTACACTTTATAGGTATATGCGGTAAAGGTATGGCAGGACTTGCTATTATTCTTCGTGAAAAAGGTTTTATCGTTTCAGGAAGCGATGAAGGATTCTACGATCCACTTTATAGTTACTTAGTAGAACAAAAGATAAATTTTGTTGATGGTTATAAAAAAGAAAATATCCCAAATGATGTGTCGCTTATTGTTATAGGTAAACATGCCAAACTTGTTGCACAAACAAACGAAGAAGTAGCTGCTGCTTATGAGATGGGAGTCCCTGTCAAATCATTCCCCGAAGTTATAGATGATTTAACAAAAGAAACAGACAATACAGTTGTCTGTGGTAGTTTCGGTAAATCAAGTTGCACGGCATTTCTAGTCTGGACACTTTTGTATACAAAAAAAGATCCATCATATTTTATTGGAGCATTGCCATACAATTTCAAAAACACTGCACATCAAGGTATAGATAAAACATTTATATTAGAGGGCGACGAATACCCATCGTCAAACACAGACGCAACGTCTAAATTTTTATATTACAACCCTAAAACAGTATTACTAACTTCTTGTGAACATGACCATATAAATGTATTCCCAACACTTGCTGATTATTTACAACCATTTGAGAAACTTACAAATTTATTGAAAGACAATGATTTACTTATAAAAAATCTCAACGGTGCAAATATCGAAGATGTGACTAAAAATGTAATAGCAAAGCAAGTTACTTATTCACTGTCTGATGAAAAGGCTAATTATTATGCGAGAAATATTTCTTATGGAGAAAAAACAGTATTTGACTTATACAATAATGGTAACAAACTTTGTACGCTTGAAACAAATCAACTAGGTTCTTATATGGTAGAAAATATTGTTGGTTGTGGTGCTTTGCTATTAGAAAAGAAATTAGTCAGCATCGAACAATTACAAAAAGCATGTGAATTATTCTTAGGAGTTGCTGGACGTATGGATAAAAAAGAAAACACTTCGAGTGTGCTAGTTTATGAAGCATTTGGTTCTTCTCAGAGCAAGCTCGCTTCGAGTTTTGAAGCACTCAAACTACATTTCCCGAATAAAAAAATTATTGCTTTATTTGAACCACATACATTTTCTTGGAGAAATAAAAATGCATTGTCTTGGTATACACATACTTTTGATGATGCAAAACATGTTTTAGTTTTCGAGCCACCGAGTCATGGGGCAAATAACGATCAACTTTCACTCGATGAAATCGTTTCCAAAATTAGAGAAAATCATGATTCTGTATTCCCTTTTCATAACAGCAACGAGGGTCTAGAAATATTAAAAAATATTGTACAGAAAGACGACATTGTACTTCTGGTAACTTCGGGAGATTTAGGTGGAATAATTCCACAAGTACCAAAGCTGATGGAGGAATTATTTTAATTTCCTAACATCATCTTCTATCATCTTAACAATTTCCGGAAATCTAGAAATCCTGAAATGTCCATTTTTACTTTTATAAATTATTATTTTTGAATTTGGTAATTTAGTTCGATATTTTTCTGCATGATCAACTGGAACACTATCATCATCTGCTGAAAACATTAGAGTCACGTCTTTGCAATTCTTTTCTACTAAAGATAAGTCTTTTTTAAGATCAAAACCACCAACCAAGTCTTCTGTCGGTAAATCACCATCAAAAGGTGGACAAACCATATAGACAGATAATAACTTTTTATGAAATTTATTTTCTGATAAATATTTAGCTAGAAATATTCCGCCCAAAGAATTACCTATTAAAATAGAATTGTTTCTTAAGAATGGAATGTAACGTTCAAAAAATACCTTCCAGTCACGATACGTTGCATTATCTTGCAAAGGCATACGCGGTCTAATAATCTCGAATTTCTTGCCAAGTTTTTCATCCATATAATCTGTCACCCATCTTTTCTTCTTCTCAATAGATATATTTCTATTTTTTAAAAAATGTAAATAATCTTTATCATTTTTAAAAGTCATACCTCCATGAATCATAAATATTTGTATTTTTTGTTTTTTCATATTTTTATTTACCCCTTAGGTCTTGTCTCAGGTGCTACAAAACTTCTTGTTGATAACACTTCTCACAATACACTATCTCGGGTCTGTCTGGTGCATAATTTGTTTCGATTTCTTTACTACAATGCGCGCAATTTCTGTGCCAGAATTTATACGGACCACGGCGCAATACTCTGTCATGATGACGACAATAGAAACACTGATGCGGAATTGGTAAAACCATTTTTTTATAAAACAACAACTCTGCTTCGGTTATTTTATAATTACGTTCGCATTTACTGCAACATAAAATTTCGTTTATTATACTGTCACTCACATCTTTGATATTGTCTGGAATATCACTTAGTGCAATAGTCTCGCGACCTTTTGTCATTTGGATTTCGTCTTCCCAACGGAAACCAGCGGCCAAAACTTCTTCTTTACTCATTGGCATATTGTCCATGCCAACTGTTTCATTATAAGCAAATGGTGCTATTTCTGGTGGCATCATAAGACCATACAAATCTAAATCTGTTAATTCGTTTACGATATGCTCACGGATTTTTTCGTAGTCTTCTTTAGAATACTCTTTATTAAAAACAGCATACTTTAGATTTTTAACTGCATCACAAGCAATAACATCTGTACAATTTGTAGAATAAAAACCATATAAAACATTTGAAGAATTTTCCATACCATACGAACCAATTATATTACTAGAAAAACCAATGGCGGCACTTTCGAGTATTCTTTCACATTTATGACCATACCCTGTAACCCCTAAAGAATCCTTAATATCTTTACTTGAAAAAAGATATTTACAATCCTCAGCTTTTGAGGCTTCAAAAGATTTCTTAACATTTTTGGATTCATAAATATAGTCACCACTACTTTCTACACTTTTTAGATTATTGTTTTCTCTTTTAGGAAATTGGGAACAAAACTTTTTAAACTTTTCTTTTTGTTCTTCCATTAAAACAAAACTACCTCTTATTTCATTTAGTTGATTATTATATTCTTCATGACTTAACTGCTCATTGAACCAGCAGTAACTTTTATTTCTTAAATTTACACAACCAAAACAATTTGTTAAGCCACTCACATTATAAACAAAGTAACAATCAACAGAGCCCACAACATTTTGCCCGTATATAATACCTGAAGATTTCTGAATATTTACACCTTCATAACAACGATCGAAACTAGTTCCGAAATAAAAATCCATAGAGTCTCTGCCGTCTTTGACTCCTCTTGCATATAGTACTTCTTCGGCTGGACCAGTATTGAAAACAAAATAGCAATCTTTACAACCAGCAGCCATGTTTGTGTATTCGCTATTGAAATTTGGGCCAATACCACTTGAAAGATAAGTAGATATTTTAGGAACACTAATCAATAGTTCACTAAACTGCTCTAAAAATGATTTTGAAAAATCATAATCCTTTGCATAACTTTTTGATTCCCACTTATCAGAATAAAAACATTCATGACAGTAAACTGTGTATGGCGATTTTGGATTATATGTAGTTACAATATTTTTACTACATAAATCACACTTTTGTCCAGAGTAAAGGACTGTTTCATTACGAAATAAACATTGCATTTTAAACCGACAGTCTGGGCATACGTGTGGTGCAGGTACTTTCATCTTTTCATAAAAAGAAAAGTCGTCTTGTTCTAAAACAAAGTCGTGATTACATTTTATACAATTTCTTTTTTCTGTTTTCATAAATTTATTTTTTATAATTTTTAAACCAATATTTTTTAACAAAAGGTAAAGCTTGGGTTGATAAAATAAAACCAAATACAGGAACTAAACCATTTAGAAATGGTTTTTCTACATCATTTATAATAAAAAAAGTTACTACAACAATATAGGTGACCAAAGCCACAAAAAATATACGGGTAAAACTTATTTCCCAAGCTTTATCTGCCTCGACTGAAATATTACGATTTTTAATCAAAGTTAGTTCTTCTTCTATTTTTTGTATTTTTTCTTGCATAAATTTTTGTTTGTGATATAATAGAAACGTAAATATGAAAAAGACCCTTGATATGTTACGGCATATCTGGGGGCTTTTTCGTTTTAGAAAGCTTATCT
>JAYUHL010000088.1:0-7367 GCA_043767085.1 Minisyncoccota bacterium | reverse complement strand
ACATGGAACGGTTCAAGCTGTGTTGTAAATACATCTTGTCCTACTGGCCAAACATGGAACGGTTCAAGCTGTGTTGTAAATACATCTTGTCCTCCTGGTTCAACATGGAACGGCACAAGCTGTGTTATAAATACAACTTGCCCCCCTGGTTCTATTTGGAATGGATCAACTTGTATATGGGATATAGCGAAAATGTTTGGAAACATCACAGCAGCTACTCCCCAATGTTACATACCAGCTGGTGAGGATTCTTGTCCTATTTTATTCACATGGAGAACAGAACGTCCTATGGGAATTTCAGCTGTAACTGCTGATGGATACGGGGTTGTAGCCGAAGGCAATAATGACAGCGATATTTTTCAGATTCCATTTGGGAAAATAAAATTCCGCTTATACAACAATGCAATGGAGCTCGATACTGAAAATGTAACAGCTTTCTGCGCAACTGGTTCTACTTGGAATGGGGAAATTTGTTCTAATGGGTATGTTTATCAAAACACTTGCAGTATTTCAAATTTCGATATAAATGGTTCATCTTCGACACAAGTGTCTTCTGGATCTTCTGCTACTCTTAATTGGTCTACAAACAATTGTAGTTATGTAACTATTTCAAATACTTCAAATGGTGGAACATTAAACACTTCAGGAAATCAAACTGTTTTCCCTAATGGAGATACTACATACACACTTAGAGCATACGGAACAAATGGCGCAGTATATACACGTACTGTAAATGCTTATGTAAACCAACAACAAAACAATTGTACAATTTCAAACTTCAATGCAAATCCAACAGTAATCACACAAGGTGGTTCAACATATCTTTCTTGGAATACAAACAACTGTAATTCTGTTACGTTGTCTAATAGTAATGGTTCTAGTTTAGGTAATTTCCAAACAAACAGTGGTCAAACAGTAACTCCAGGAAATTCTACAAGTTACACACTCAGAGCATTTGGAAACAATGGTAATGACTCAAGAACAATTTATGTAACAGTTGGAACAAACGTTGTGAATAATAATTGTGTCGCTACAAATATGGCAACAAGTATTTCTTCTACAGGTGTTCAATTCAATGGAGCATTAGTTGGAGCAAACAGTAGTAGTACTTATTTTGAATATGGAACTACAGTTTCATTTGGTAGACAAACCAGTTTTAGACCTACATATGGAACTAATAGTTTTTCAGAAGTTGTAAGTAATTTATCTCCAAACACTCTTTACTTTTACCGACTAGTTTCAAATTGTGGTAGTGGTCAAGTATTTGGACAAACACAAAGTTTCCAAACTTCAAGTGTAAGTATTGTAAACCGTATAATTCAAACTTTTATTCCACAAAGAACAGTCGAAATCAGACAAAATGAATCAGTGTTTGTAAACACTGTTGGAACTATTTCTCCAATAATGCTTGAAATTACAAATAAATATGAAGCTTTTGGTGAGGGTGATATTGTTGAATACACTGTAAAATATAGAAATATTGGTAATACAGTCTTAATTAAACCTTTGTTGCAAATAATTGTTCCGTCTGGAATTGTTATTTCAAACACTTCAATGAATGGTAGTTATGTACAAAAAGACAACATTATTTCTTTTCAGCTAACAGATATATATCCAGGAGCGGAAGGAATTGTCTATGCTCAAGGTACAGTTGTAAATATGCCTAATAACGATGGAAAAATTGTAAGTAAAGCTTTGCTTATTTACACAACCCAAAACAACACACAAGAAAATGCTATTGCCTATGTGACCAACGTACCTAAAAACTTTAACAACAGTACGCTTGGAGCAGCCGCTTTCTTTGGAGGTCTATTTTCTATCGGCTTCCTCGGATGGTTATTGATTTTGATTTTATTATTACTAATAATATTACTTGTTCGTTCTTATTATTTTCAAAGAAATGGATCATTTTTTGTAAGACCAAATAATGACCAAAATCATAATCACAACAACAACCTGAACAACAATTCTACTACTAATGCGTCTAGTTATAATCAAAATAACTCTAATAGAGAATATTAAGAATAGATAACATAAAAACACGTGATTTATCACGTGTTTTTATGTTATATTGTATACAATGAACTTTACTGTAGGAAAAAATAAATGGGGAGATGTGTCGGTTTTCTTGATCGATTTTCTTAAAAAAAGTTGCAATAATAATGCGACTGTTATAACCCTGTCTGGAGATTTAGGATCTGGAAAAACAACTCTAGTAAAAGAAATAGCAGAGTCTATTCTTATCGAAGAAAAAGTTACCTCGCCGACTTTTGTGATTTTGAAAAAATACAAAATAAACAATAAAGACCTTAAATTCAAAAACTTGATTCACATAGATGCTTATCGGATTGAAAAACAAAGTGAGTTAGAATACTTAAAAATGGAAGATTTCTTAGAAAATAAAGATAATCTAATTATGATAGAGTGGCCAGAAAATATTGAAAACATAATAAACAGAGCTCACTGTAATATCCAAATAGAACATATAGACGGAGAAAGTAGAAAGGTCAGAATTCTGCTATAATACAACTATGGTCAAATCTCTCAAGAAAACAATAGTTCTACTCGATTCTCACGCGATTATCCACAGGGCGTACCATGCTTTGCCTGAATTTATGAATTCAAAAGGTGAGCCAACTGGAGCTATCTATGGATTAGCCACAATGGTTTTTAAAATTATCACAGAACTAAAACCTGACTATATAATCGCTTGTTTCGATTTACCAAAAAAGACTTTTCGTCACGAAGCATATGCTGATTACAAAGGCGGTAGAGCAAAAACAGACGATGCTCTGATTGCGCAATTGATAAAATCTAGAGATTTCTTTAAGTCTTTAAATATTCCTATTTATGATTGTGAGGGTTTCGAAGCTGATGATTTGTTGGGGACTATTCCAGCTCAAATAAATAAAAAAGATTTTAATATTATTATTGCCTCTGGTGATATGGACACACTGCAACTCGTTGAGGGAAGGGATGTCTGCGTCTATACTCTCAAAAAGGGCATTAACGATACTATTTTGTATGATGAAAAAAAGGTAATAGAGAGATTTAATTTCGAACCAAAGTTTCTACCAGACTACAAAGGCCTACGAGGTGATCCATCTGATAACATCATAGGTATAAAAGGAATAGGCGAGAAGACTGCTACGATTCTGATTTCAGAATTCGGTACTATTGAGAATTTATACATAAACATAAATAAAAAAAAGGAAAAGTTTAAAGAACTGGGTATTACTCCTCGTGTTTTGCAACTACTAATAGACAATGAAGAAGAAGCTCTGTTTTCAAAAACACTAGCAACAATCCGTCGCGATGCACCTATTGATTTTGTTTTACCAGATAAAGTTTGGAAAGAAGGTGTTGATAAAAAAATAGCTGAAGATTTCTTTAAAGAAATTGAATTCAAAAGTTTGCAGAATCGTTTCTTGTCCGTATTAGACATCAAAGACGAAATAATTATCGAAAATAAAAAAGAAATAGAATCAGTTGATGATCAAGAACTTAAAAAAGCGGGGATTGCTTTATGGTTGCTTAATTCAGAAAAAACAAACCCAAACTTAGAAGACATTGTTGATTATAAAAACAGCAATTCATTTAACGAAGCTTATGATTTACTCAAACAAAATATAGATAAAGAAAATTTAAATTTTGTTTATAATGAAATAGAGAAACCTTTGATGCCGATAATTAAAGAAATGGAAGAAAATGGTATTTTGATAGATAAAAAATATATAAATAAACTTTCAAAAGAGTACCATATAGAATTAGCAAAATTAGAAAAAAATATTTGGCATTTGGCCCCACGAGAATTCAATATTAATTCTCCTAAACAATTAGGAGAAATAGTTTTTGATGAAATGAATTTATCTGTCCCAGGTATGAAAAAAAGTAAAGGTGGCGCTCGTTCAACAAAAGAAAGTGAATTAGAAAAGATACGAGACTTGCACCCAATAATAGAAGAGATATTAAAATACAGAGAATTACAGAAACTTCTTTCTACTTATATAGATGTTTTTCCTGACTTAGCAAAAGAAGACGGTCGCATCCATGCTCAGTTTATTCAAGCTGGTTCGACAACTGGTAGGTTTTCATCAGCTAATCCAAATTTACAAAACATACCAATCAAAACACAATTAGGAAAAAACATTCGTTATGCTTTTGTTTCACCTGAGGATTCTGTTCTGATATCTTTTGACTACTCTCAGATTGAGTTAAGGGTTGCCGCACTACTATCCCAAGACGAGTACTTCATAAAAGTTTTTAATGATGGTCAGGATATCCATACGGCTGTGGCTTGTAAAGTTTTTAATGTTGATAAAGAAAATGTAACAGATGACATGCGTCGTCGAGCCAAGGTCATAAACTTTGGTATTCTCTATGGGATGGGAGTAAACGCTCTAAAAGTCAATCTGGGTACTGATCGTAAAGAGGCCCAAATTTTTTATGACAACTATTTCGCTCAGTTTCCAACCATCGCAGCATATCTAGAGAGTATAAAAGTCTTTGCCAAAGAGCATGTTTACACACAGACACTTTTTGGACGTAAAAGACATTTCCCTGGTATTAAATCATCGATTCCATTTATAAAAGCGATGGCCGAGCGTATGGCTGTAAATGCACCTATTCAAGGAACAGCGGCTGACATAATAAAGCTTGGGATGAAGAATGCTCAACTTGATTTAGAAAAAGCTGGTATTTTAAACAAAACAAAGTTATTGCTACAAGTTCATGATGAATTAATCTATGAAGTTAAGAAAGACATAGTAGAAAAAGCTACAGAAATCATTAAAAATGCTATGGAAAATGTTATTCCAAAAGGATTTTTGAAGGGCAAAAAGTCTGTTCCATTCATAGTTTCTGTTGGGATGGGGGATAATTGGGGAGATCTCAAATAGTGGCATAAAATTGTGTTTATGATAGGATTATATTGTGACCGACCAAACAACAAACAAAAGAGGTTCAGTGGTTCACTTCATACTCTCACAATCGTACGTTGTCTTTTTCTATGCTCTTATTGTTGGGGTTTTCTTGCACATGTACTTTAAAACACCACTTTTCCAAAAACAGTTTTCACCAACTCTAGGTATAATCTTTATAATTGCAGGTTCTATGCTCATCCTCTGGGCTCAAACTACTTCTAGTAAGTCTAAGAAGAAAATGTTAGAACAAAATGTTACTCGCGAATTTGCTCGTGGTCCATACAAATGGACACGTAAACCAACCCACATCGGAATCTTTGTTATGATACTAGGTTTTGTTATAGTGACTAACTCTCTGTACATATTATTGACTTTAATAGTTGCATTGTTTATAACAAAGTTTTTCTTTATAAGTAAAGAGGAAAAATACTTAGAGCAAATATACGGCGACACATACAGGGAATATAAAAAGAAAGTACGTACTTGGATATGATTTATATTTTTATAGGGAGTGATCTAAACAACAAAAAAGACATATTGAAAAAATTTTCTAAAGAAAGTGAGGTTATTGTTCTGTCTTCTTTGCAAATTAATAAAAACTTACTAGAAAACCATGCTGGAACCTCTAGTTTGTTCGGTCAAAAACAATCTTTATTTTTAAATGATGTTTTAATAGAAAGTGAAGATGTCTTTAATAAGACGCTACTTGATTTACTCGATAAATCAGAAAATAACTTTATCTTCTTCATAGACTCTATGAATGCGACAGATGAAAAAAAGTTTAAGAAATATACAATCGAAAGATTCTTTAAAAAAGAACTTAAGAAAGTTCCGGATTATAATATTTTTGATATTGCAACATTTTTTTCAAAAAAAGATAAAATAGGAACATGGATCATGTATCAGAGATTGATAAATAAAAATGTTAGTCCAGAAGAAATTTCTGGTATATTGTTTTGGAAAATAAAAACTATGATTATAAATGGTGACAAAACTTTTGACCAATTAACTTTAAAAAAGCATCTGATTTCAATTACAGATATATATCACAAGGCTCATAGAGGGGAATTAGACTTTACTCTATCGTTGGAAGGTTTTTTAATGGCTTCACTTTCTAAATAATTTTTATATAAAAGATAAAAATGTTATAATATAAACATGATCGAAACAATAGCAAAGTCAGATATTTTTTTTATGGTTACAACGGTTGCGACTATTTTATTTACTATTATTTTTCTAATAATAGGCTTTTATCTTATTGGTATAGTTCGCAATATGCGTGACATATCAAAAACACTAAAGAAAAGTGTCGCACGTTTAGACAGTAACCTCGAAGACATGACCGAGCATGTAACATCAAGTCCAATTTTTTCTTTTATCTTTGGTAAGAAAAGAAAGAATACAAAAAGTAAGTAATTATTAATAATCTTGCCCGTGCATAGCATTAGGGTAAATAAAATATATGGCTAAAAAAACAACAAGTAAAAAGGTTTCAACAGGTGCGATGATTGGTATCGGAGCGGGGATAGCAGCGGCAACAGCGGCGGCATATCTAATGTATGGCCCAGATGCAAAAAAGAATCGCAAGGTTGTAAAAAGTTGGGCAGTTAAAATGAAAGGTGAGATATTAGAGAAGTTTGAAAATGCAAAAGAAATAACAGAACCTGTCTACCACGATATCTTAGACAAAGCGACAGCTAAATATAGTGCTCTTAAAAACATAGATGGAGCTGAAGTTGCATCAGTTGTAGGAGAAATTCGCAAACATTGGAAATCAATGACTGCAAGTAAAAAACCAAAAGCTAAAAAAGTTACAAAAAAATAATCTTTAGGTAATTAAAAAAGGCCCGAGGGAGACTACCTTCTAACGAAGATAAGCTTTCTCGGGCCTTTTGTTTTTCTTAAGTGCGCCTTAATAAAGAACAATTACTATAAATCTATATAGTTAAATAACAAATTTGTCAGTTTTTAAAAAAATTAATTTTTTTTGCAAGTCTCTATCAAATGCAAAATAAACTAAAGACAATAACTTACACACAGTATACACCCTTTTTGCAAAGGTAACAAATTTATTGGGGATAAGTGTTTAAAAATGTGCAGTATTCTTGAATTAGCCCGAACGCATTTCCCCGGAAAATCCCCCCGCGAAAATTTGGAAAGGCGGCGGAGCCGCACCACTGACAATTTCAAGTTTTTCTTTGGCGGCAAATTCTAAAAAAGTTTCGAGCTATTTATTAGAGTTAGAAATCGGTAAGGGATTTTTCTCAAAACCCATTTTATAAATAGCGATTAGTGCTGGAATGCTAACAATTATAGTAAATAATACTGCCCCTATGCCATGTTCGGGGCGGACATCATGGGTACAGTATATCATATCATTGTGATATACTGTACCCATGCGATATACTATAGATAATGCAAAACGAATCAGCAAAACTTGGTTTT
>JAYUHL010000087.1:0-7492 GCA_043767085.1 Minisyncoccota bacterium | reverse complement strand
CTGAAACGCAACACCCCTCTGGTGTAGAATAGCTGTAGACCATTACAAGCTAATTACAAACAAAGGGATGTCACATATACAATTTACACGAGATTCGCTTGTTGAGCTAGCGATTTTGTTAAATGCTAGAAAGAATCAAACACAGTGTGCAAAGATACTAGGTGGGTCACTGTTGCAAATACTGTTCCCCATCCTATTTGCAATTTATTTTTACAGACAACAACAGTACTTCTCGGCATCGCTTTTACTTTTTTAGATTGGACAAAATATACTCAATGTATCGGTCTATGCAGTTGATGCTATAGTTATGCAATTACCGCTACTTGGTGGTGACAATGCCGGGCACGATTGGAATAATTTATTAGCGATGACAAACACATTGAAATACACCGATATAATCGGAAAAATAATTTACACGATAGGTATCATAGTTATTCTTTTGGCAATATTTGCATCACTGATTAATTATTCTACTGACAAAAAACAACTTAGTTTAAATACACCTTTTGCTATAAATAAAGTCAATGCTATAATAAGACTATGAAACATACACAATCAGAAAAATATTTCCTAATTACATTAATAGGATTGGTTCTAGTATTACTTGTTGCTATCTTTTATCCATTTTTGAGTTTACTAATACTTGCTTGTGCTTTTTCTGTATTGCTTTACCCTGTTTATAATCTAATAAAAAAAAGAGTAACTAAAGGCAAGTCTGGTTGGGCGTCTTTCTTAACTACGCTTATTTTCTTAGTTGCTTTGTGTATACCTATATTTATAACTTCGACTTTAGTTTTTAAACAAATACAACATGTTCTAGTGACAGTTAATTCGACAAACAATACAAATATAATTTTACAAAATGCAGAAGATAAAATCGCTAAATATATACCGAGTAACTTTAATATAGATATACAATCCAAGACGGCGCAATTAGCAGAAAAAATTTCTGGGAATATAGCAGGATTCTTTGCATCTATGGCGAAAACTTTTATTATGTTTACGCTTATGATTGTTTCTATTTTTTATATTCTAAAAAATAGCACAGATTGGAAAAAGACGATACTGGCTATCTCTCCACTGTCTGATGAAAATACTAATGAGATAATGTTAAATATCAAAAACTCAGTCAACAATGTATTGAGAGGAACTCTCTTTATAGCTGTTGTTCAAGGATTATTAACTAGTATCGGTTTTGCGATTTTTAATGTTCCTAACCCTGCTTTATGGGGTATCGTTGCAGCTATCGCATCATTTATACCGTCAGTAGGTACGGCTTTGGTTTCTATGCCAGCTGTTGTTTACTTGTATTTCAATGGAGTACACATTAATGCATTAGGTTTACTTATATGGTCAGTATTGTTAATTGGAATGGTGGACAATGTTTTATCACCTTATATGATTTCTAAAAATACTGAAGTGTCTTCTATCTTTACCTTATTCTCTATACTTGGAGGTATAGCATTGTTAGGACCTATCGGAATACTGATCGGACCACTTTCTCTTGGACTACTTTATAATCTAGTCTCAATATATAAAAAACAGTAATTAGACACTTTTCCCTGCTACGTATCCTGTTGTCCAACAAAGCTGTAAACCATAACCACCAGATGGACGATTGATATCTAACAAATCTCCTGTTACATAAAGATTTTTAAATAATAAAGAACGCATGGTCTTCATATCGATTTGTTGTAGATCAACTCCCCCATCGCAAACAACAGCCCGATCATAACCCATCAAGTTGGTGATTGAAATAGGTAGTGCTTTTAATATGTGAACGATTTTTTTCCTATCGTCCTTTTTTACACTGTGTACTTTTGTTGTGAAGTCTATTTGTACAGATAGTAAAGACTCTAAAGCTTTATGCATACCTTCTGGGACAATTTCTTTAAAAACTGTTTTAAGGATTTTGTTTTTATTATTATCAAATACTTTTAGAATCTTTTCTTCGAGTGCTCCATGAGAAGTATCGGGATACGCATCAACAAAAGCAGTTACTTTCCCACTTTGCAATAAATCTGATACACGACTTGCACTATTTAAAATCAGAGGTCCAGATAAACCAAAATGTGTAAACAGAATTTTACCTGTTTTCGAAAAAGATTTCTTGTCTTCTAGAAAGAAAGTAATTTTCATAAATGACAACGATACACCAGCGAGCATTTTTACCCAATCATCAGCGACTTCAAGCGGTACAATCGAGGCAGTTGGATCTTTTACTTTATGACCTAAATCTTTTAAGAAATTAAAACCATCAGAAGTTGCTCCAGTTTCTGGATGCGATGGACCACCGAGTGCCAGTACAAAAGATTTGGCATAAAAAGTACCATTACTTGTTTCTATGCACTCGATAGAATCGCCTTTTTTAACTATCTTTTTGACAGTTGTATTAGTTTTTATTTCGACTTTGTTCTTGTCTATTTCTTTTTTTAAAACATTGTAAACATCTAAGGCTTTTTCTGTATGAGGAAATGCTCTTTTTCGAGCTTGAACTACAAGCGGCAATCCTCTTTTTTCAAAAAAAGAAAATGTGTCTTTCGTACCAAACTGGGCAAAAGCTCCATATAAAAATTGTTTTGCACTACCATAGTGAGAAAGTAAAATATGGATATCTTCTTCGGCGTTGGTTATGTTGCATCTACCACCACCTGTTATCTTTAATTTCTCGCCCAATGATTTATTTTTCTCTACTACTAGAACACTTTTATTTTGTGCACTTGCAATAGCCGCCGTCATCATACCAGAAGCTCCCCCTCCGATAATTAAACAATCGTAGATTTTATTTTTATTTTCCATCTATGATTTTTATCAAAGCTAATTCAATAGGTAATTGTTGTATATAAGAATGCTTGATATTGTTAAATGCATCCAATAGTATTTCTAAAACACCAGATGATATATTTTTAGGTTTATCTTTTATTAATTCTTCGATAAAATTAATTTCTCGGTCAGAAACTTTTGATAATAAAATGGTTTTCATATTTGGAGCATGTCGTAGTATCAATGCATAACGCAGAGAAGAAATCACCATTTTGATATAAACTTGGATATCTATATTCTGTTGCACAACTAAAGATATAGTTTTCAAACCGAGTTCCAAATCATCTTTTGTAATCGAAACTAACAAATCTTCAACTAGAACATTTGCTGGAGCGCCATTTATGTCTTGGATTTCTTTAAGAGTTATCTCTTTGTCTTTGGAATAGGAAATAACTTTCTGGAGAATCCCGTGTGCATCTCTAAAGGCTCCATCAGAAAGTAGGGCTATCAACTCTGCACCACCTTTCTCTAAACTATAACCTTCTTTTTTTGCTGTCTGGCTTATAACTTTCGTCAAAAGTTCTTCATTTGGTTTTTTGAAGATAAAGCTCTGACAACGAGAAATAATAGTTTCAGGAACTTTTTCTATTTCAGTTGTAGCCAATATAAATATAACGTGAGCGGGTGGTTCCTCGATTGTTTTCAAAAGTGCATTCCATGCGTCCTTTGTAAACATGTGAACTTCATCTAGAATATAAACTTTGTATTTAGAATCAAAAGGTAGAGTATGAACATTTTCTTTAATATTTCGGACATCATCTATCCCACGATTACTTGCAGCATCTAATTCATAGATATCATTTACAGATGAACCGAGTTCTGCTGCTATGATACGTGCAACGGTGGTCTTGCCGGTACCACGCGGACCACAGAGTAAATAAGCATGGGCTACCTTGCCTTCTTTTAAACTCTTTTCAATAACCCCCACAATATGATCCTGTCCGATAACCTCTCCAAAATTACTTGGTCGGTATTTCCGATATAAAGCCTGATTAACTTCCCTTTTTTCTTCTTTCTTTTCTTTAGTTTGACTCATTGGTCTATTATAGCAAAATATGTCTAAAAACAAAAAACAAGATAAATCTATTCTAAAAATTCCCCTACTAACTTTTCTATTTCATTTGAGTCTTTGGCTTCCATGAGTTTGACACGCAATTCTTTCGCGCCGTCGAAACCATTTATATACGCTTTGTAATGCTTTTTCATAATTGAGAAATTTTTATATTTGCCCAAGAGTTCTTCGAAAAGTTTAGTATGTTCTACCATAACTTTTAATTTTTCTTTTATTGTTGGAACCTTCCCAGAAAATAGCCACGGATTACCGAAAATAGCGCGTCCAAGCATAACACCATCACAACCTGTTTGCTCTGCCAATACTTTTGCATGTTCGATATCACGAACATCACCATTACCTATTATTTTTGTTTTTAAATTCATTCTGTCTCTTATGGCAACAACTTCGGCGACGTGCTCCCAACGGGCAGGCACAAGAGACATCTCTTTACGAGTACGCGCATGCACAGTCAGTGCATCCAAATCTTGTTCTAATAAAAAAGGAATCCAATCGTCGATTTGGACACTATTGTAGCCAACACGGGTTTTAACAGAAACTGAAATATTTTTCCCTGCATCCTGTATTCCGTCTTTTACGGCCTGTATAATGGCTCCTGCTTTTTCTTTATTTTTCATCATAGCAGCACCGGCGCCCTGCTTTTCGATAGTACGGTCAGGACAACCCATATTTATATCGATACCATCGAAACCGAGTTCTGCTACATACTTTGCGGCCTGGCGCATCTTGTCTGTGTTGCTTGAAAAAAGTTGAGCGATAATTGGACGCTCGGTCTCAGAGTAAAGTAAATCGATTTTTAGAGCCTCACGCCCGATACTATTTGAAAGACCATCGGCAGAAACAAACTCTGTCCAAAAAACATCGGGTTTACCGTACTTTTCTATGATGGTTCGAAAAGCGATGTCTGTGACATCGGCCATTGGTGCTAATACAAAAAAAGGTTTATTAAGTTTTTCCCACATATTATTCATCGTTGAATTTATACAAAACTTTATTTTTAAAACGTAAATCAATATACAACAACTTGTCGTACTTTGAATTAATTTCATTTTTGAATTCGTCTTTCTTCATAGAGCTCTCTATGTTTTGAAACAAAACAGATAAATCACTATCGCTTTTTATAAGTATCTTTGGATTAGTCATTAATGGTTTATGGTTTAAATATAATTCGTACTGATCGTTTGAATCCATTATTATATAATTTGGTTTAAAAGATAGATCAATTAGTCCGTCGATAAAAGACGTCATTTTTTTAAAATCCTCTTTTTCCAAAACTTGAAGACCGAGTACGGAATCGTTTTTTAAATCTTTATAAAACTTAAAATAAATACTACCTGAAAAATACGGTGCTTTATCAAAAATAAAACCATCTTTATTTACATAATAACAATTACTACCTATCTCTTTCGATATTTCTGGAACTTTGACTCCACAATACAGATATACTCCTGTTCGCTCAGATAGATCTACTATTAGTGTTTTAGAATCCTGTTTTTCAACAGACAACTTTTCAATTCTCGGAAAATCCGATAATAATTTATTGTAAACTTTCTTTTGTGGTATTAGTAAAAAATTAGACTTAGAGAAAATATATAGGTACTTACCTTTTATAGTTTCCAAAACACTGTCCTCTATTTCTTTTTTATCGATAATACGATTACCAACAACTACAACTCTGTCGACTGTGACTTTAGGATGAAAAGAAAAATAAGCTAACAATCCTAAAAATGATATCAATAGTACTACCACTAGAACAGAAATCACTATTTTTCTTTTTCGTGATTTCTGCCTCATGACTATCACACGCTTAGAAATGGGGATATCTTTCATAACACTAGGACATTATTTCTTTATTGATATATTTTTGCAAAACTTTTGGCACAGTTATAGTTCCATCATTATTTTGATAGTTTTCCACAATACAAGCCAGGATTCGTGGAGTTGCGACGAGTGTATTGTTAAGTGAGTGAGCGTATTGCATCTTGCCATTTTCATCTTTATAACGAATATTTAAACGACGAGTTTGAAAATCGTGGAAATAAGAAGCAGAATGTGTTTCGCGATAAATCTCTTGTGATGGCATCCATACTTCTATGTCGTATTTTTTAACTTGTCCGAGACCTATATCTCCGCCACAGTTTAAAACTATATGATACGGTAATTCTAATTCTTGTAGAATTTCTTCTACATTGGCAGTTATTTCTTCGTGATACTTTACGCTTTCTGTGTGACTTGCTTCACATAAAACAACTTGTTCAAATTTAAAAAATTCATGAACACGTATCAGACCTTTTACATCTTTACCATGACTGCCTGCTTCACGACGGAAACACGGAGAAAAAGCTAACATTTTAATTGGTAGTTTAGATCGGTCGATAACTTCATCACTATAATATGCCATTGTGGCAACTTCACCAGTTCCAGAAAGATAATCACCGTCTTGAGTTTTATACAAATCGTCCTCACCCTGAGGCAGATAACCTGTTCCAAAAAGTGTCTGACGATTTACAAGTGATGGCACAATCATCGGAGAAAAACCTTTTTGTATTAATTTATCCAAAAAGAATTGCCATAGAGCAAACTCCAATAATGCTCCATCATTTTTTAGAAAATAACCACGGAATCCAGAAACTTTTGTTCCACGCTCAAAGTCAGCCATGTCCAAATTCTCCATAAGTGCTATGTGGTCAACAGGTTTGAAATCAAAAACTTTTTTATCACCCACAACTTTTATCTCTTGATTGTCTGCATCTGATTCTCCTTCTGGAACCGAAATATCTGGAACATTTGGGACTTGGACCATCAGCTTTTGCCATTCTAGTGTCACCTCACGCAAGACATCTTCTTTTTCTTTTAATTCATCTTTGACAATCCGCATTTCTTCTATTAACTGGAAACGGGCTGTGTCTTCTATTTTTTGTCCTAAGGTAACGCTCACTTTATTTTGCTCAGAACGCAATACTTCAACTCTAGAGAGTATCGATAATCTCTTTTCATCCAATTCTAAAAGAGTGTCTATATCGACATCAATATGCTTCTTTTTAGCGCCCGTTTTAACAATGTCTTTGTTTTCACGTATAAATTTAATATCTAGCATATGTACAGTATATAAAAAAATGTTAAAATAAACAAATGCAAGATATCCGTAGATTATCAATTGAAGAATTCCCAGAACAACTACTCGAGATACCTCAACCCCCAGACAAACTTTATATTCGTGGTAAATTGCCACCATCTGACTACACCTACCTTACTGTTGTAGGTTCTCGAGCTTGCACATCTTATGGTAAAGAAATTTGTCAGAAATTAATTACAGGACTAAAAGGTTATCCTATTGTGATAGTTTCAGGACTTGCCATGGGTATAGACAGTATCGCTCACAAAACAGCAATCGAAAATAAAATAACAACTATGGCTTTCCCTGGTTCTGGTATCGATAGTAAAGTTATTTATCCAAAAAGTAATCGTGACCTAGCAGATGAGATAGTAAAAAATAATGGATGCATCATAGCTGAATTTGAACCAGAAACAACTTCACAGATATATTTCTTTACACAGCGAAACAGATTGATGGCAGGACTTGCAAAAGCTGTCTTG
>JAYUHL010000086.1:0-3238 GCA_043767085.1 Minisyncoccota bacterium | reverse complement strand
TAAAATTAATGGCTAAATTTTCTCCTGCGTATACGAAAGCATAACCTGATTCTTTAAACCAATACCATGGAGTTAAACCTTCGGGGCTAGTGTGTGCGAAATAACCAAGTCGCACCATGTCTTGTGCTTTTAGTTGTGCTGCATTATCGAGAACAATACTACGTGAAAGAGTTTTTTCATTATTTGAAACACGTACATCGTTTGCAAGATCCACAAGAACTGCTGGGAGAACAGTTGCTATCATATTATTTTCCCTAATATATAAATTTGTACTAAACGAAATAGAAAACAATATTATCGTAAATACAGCTATAACTAAAACAGAAATCTCACGAAAAAGATGAGGTTTATAATTGTTATGCTCATGAGGAATAAATATGTGTTTTAGAACTTTCGTGAATTTATTCATTTACCTTTTGATTATAACACATTTTTAGATAAAAGCAATGCAATTATGTCTTGAGTTCAATCTCTAATTGCAACAATACGATATACAAATTTCAGATTCAGCAAAAAAAAACATGAGCATTTCAAAAAATAAGTTTCTTGAAATTATAAAAATTGTACCGACAAAGGAATTTTTTTGATAAAAATGGCAGGAATATTTTAAAACAACACAATCATCTGTGGTCTTACTCTCAGGTCAAAATTCTAAACAAAAAATTTTCGATGTAAATACTAAACATGATATAATAAATAAATGAAAAATATTTACGATGAATCAATAGCATTACACAAAGAAAATGGCGGTAAACTCGAAGTTATAAGTAAAGTTCCCCTATCTAATAAAAATGACCTATCTCTTGCTTATACTCCTGGAGTTGCTGGCGTATGTTTAGCAATTGCAGAGAATCCACAACTTGCAAGTGTCTATACAATCAAAAAGAACACTGTCGCAATAGTATCAGATGGTACAGCGATACTTGGACTCGGTGACTTGGGCCCATTGGCCGCTATTCCAGTCATGGAAGGCAAGGCTGCGATATTTAAACAATTTGGTGGGGTGGATGCATTCCCTATTTGTCTTGATACAAAAGACACTGAAGAAATCATCAAAATAGTTAAACAAATCTCCCCTGTTTTCGGAGGAATAAATCTCGAAGACATCTCAGCCCCTCGATGTTTTGAAATCGAAGAAAGATTGAGACGTGAATTAGACATCCCGGTTATGCACGACGACCAATGGGGGGCAGCAACTGTTAGTTTAGCTGCACTCATAAATGCTTTAAAATTAGCAGATATAAAAGCCGAGGATGCAAAAGTTGTACTCTCTGGCGTAGGAGCAGCTGGAGTTGCCACAGGACGATTACTCCATGAATACGGAATAAGAAATACTATCTTTTGTGACAGCCATGGAATCATCAATTCTAAAAGACAGGACTTAACTAAAGAAAAAATAGAATTATTAAAAGGAAGTAGTGCCGAAGAAATGGAAGGTGGTTTAGAGCAAGCATTAATAGGAGCCGATGTCTTTATAGGTTTATCTAAGCCAAATATTGTTAGTAAGGAAATGGTCCAAAGTATGAATAGTAAGCCTATTATATTTGGTCTATCTAATCCGAATCCAGAAATTTTGCCGGAACTAGCCTATGAGGCTGGTGCATTTATTGTTGCCACTGGACGCTCTGACTACCCTAATCAAATAAATAATTCCCTTGTTTTTCCTGGTTTATTTAAAGCAATGCTCGATAATCAGATTCCTCAATTTGAAAACAAGATTTTTGTGACTTGTGCAGTAGCTCTGGCTAGTATGGTAGAGAAACCAATCACGGACAAAATCATCCCTAGTATGTTCGACGAAGGTGTGATGGATACAATTTATAAATCTGTAACGAAATAAAAAATTAATTTAACGCCTCTCCGTGTTTCGCGCTCCATGCATATAATGCGATAGCTGTAGAGGACGCTACATTCATAGACTCGCAGCGTTTGTTCATAGGAATAGAAAGCATAATGTCGCAAAGCTTTTTTGTATGCTCGTGGATACCAGCCCCTTCATTACCGAGGACAAAAACAGTCGGTGCATCGAAAGGCTCCACATTTATACTGTGATCGGCATTACCATCTAGTCCATAAACCCAAAAACCTCTTTTTTGTAAATCGCGTAGCGTGTTATTTATATTTCCGATTCGCACAAGTGGTAAACGAAAAGCCATCCCCGCAGAAACTTTGACAACAGATCCTGTGATAGGTGCCTGATTGTGTTCTGGCATCAAAACACCACTGATACCAAGTGCTGCACTAGAACGAATGATAGCCCCCACATTTTGTGGGTCTTGGAGCTCATCCATAACAACTAAACAAGTATCTTTTGTGATTTCTAAATCTTTTATAAAACTATCGTAATCTTGAACCAAATTTTCTATCATAATAAGACCGATGACTCCTTGATGATTTGAATTGCGGTCTACATCTCCGGCACTATCACCACTGCCAAATTTACCATAAGGAATATTGTTTTTATGTATTATAGACATCAATTGTCCATCTTTTTCATCAGCCAAGAAAACTTTTTTCAAACTTTTAGGGCTATTTTGTATAGCTTCAGTTACTGCGTGTTTGCCATATATATATATTTTCTCTTTTTTCATATGTACACTATAACAGATAAATACCTATACTTCTAGTAGTTTTTTTATAAAATATGATATAATAAAACCAATTATAATTATTAATTAACAAAATCGTCCTTAAGACGCAAAAAATTATATGGAAAAAATTTATAAATTGTTTGGTAATAACTCAAAAAACAAAAGTGTCGGTTTACTGATACTTCGTGTTACTGTGGCTATTATCTTTTTATTAAATGGTATATCTAAATTAGTTCAACATAAAGAATTAATTGGTATATTCTCTGGTCAACTTCAATTGTCTGCTTTTTGGTTCTGGGTTGTTGCAATATCAGAAGTCTTGGCTGGTTTGATGATGCTAGTTGGTTATATGACATCTTTAGCAAGTGGTCTTATTTTTGTTATTATGATAGTTGCTATGATTATGGTAACAATGAAAGGAGTATTTATGAACCCTTCTGTAGGTTTCTTTCCATCTCTTGTGACTGGATTGTTTAATTCACAATTACCGATTGTTATGCTAGGAAGTGCTTTGGCTATATTCTTTACAGGTTCAGGTAAGTATTCAATGAATTGCGGGTGTAAAACTTGCGATACAACTTCTTGTTCAGATCAAGTGTGTGCTTCAAGTGGACACAGTGATTGTAAAGACAAATCTTGTAGTTGTT
>JAYUHL010000085.1:0-7783 GCA_043767085.1 Minisyncoccota bacterium | reverse complement strand
TGAAATAAAAGCAGGAACTGGATTTGTAGCTTCGCGTTCTGCTCGACAAGACGAAGGAGCGTCACATTCACCACTTGCGATGTTAGGAATAGAATTCCAGCCATCTGAAATAACCAAAGGACCAAATTTTAAAACAACAACAACAAATAGTACTATTAATTTTCCTCCTAAAAAAGATTTTGTCAAACCAGTTTTTAAAAATAATTTTCCAAACAAAAATCTACCTTCGATTATTAATAAAACATCAATACCAATTGTGAGTAGTGTCACATCTGTAACTGTGCCGGTTGTTAAAAATCAAGTTATAGAAAAACCTGAAGTTAAAGTAATGCCGAAATTTTTTGAAAAAAATATAAAAAATAATAATATTTCTTATGAACAAAAAAATACTAACTTTGTTAAAAAACATTTCATTAAAAATGAAGATGAACAACAAAAAAGTATGTCACTCGATTCATTAAAAAATAAAACGAATGTTGTTTTGAATAAAAACATAAATACTATAAACAAAGAAGCTTCTGAAGAAAAAAAATCTTCTTTGAAAGATTTATTAACGAAAGTCATGGCAGAAAAAGAAAAATCAAAAGAAGAGATAAAAATACCAGAAATTAAAAAAGAAACTACAATTGCAAGTATAATAGAAAAAGTAAAAGAACAAGAAAAAAAGAATGAAAATATATTTGTTCCGATTATTCCTGTTACTCATATTATTCATGTTGAAGAAAAAAATGAAATTAAAAAAACAGAAATTGAAAATATTGTCGATTTAATAAAAGAAGAGTATGAGATTAAGAAAGAAGAAATAAAAAAAACAATAAAACAAACTCCTAAAAATTCTCTTTTACAAGATGAAGTTATGAAAGTCTTGGAAGGATTTGTTGGAAATAAAGAGCACAAAGAAGAAATGCCAATAAGCAATAATCAAAAAAATAAAGAAGATTTACTTTGGCAGAAAACTATAACACAAAAAGAAGTTCCACAAGAAGTTTTATTAAAAGTTTTAGAATAAATTTTATGTCTATAAAAATAATAAAAAATTTTACTAAGATCATATTTATGGTTTTGGTAGTATTTTTAGTGTGTGCGAAAAGTGCGAAAGCTTCCTTAGAGATAACAGAAGTAATGTATGACCCCATAGGTAGTAATACAGGTCATCAGTGGGTCGAACTTTATAATAATAGCGCTGATAGTTTTGAATTCGATGCTCTCAAATGGCGTTTCAATGACGGTTCGTCACATTATCTAAATAATAAAGTCAATTTTATAATTAATGCAAATAGCTATTTTATAATAACTGGTGATAAGGATGTTTTTTTGTCTGATCATGTTGGCTTTGGAGGTACAGTTATAGATACAGTTTTATCTTTAGATAAAGATGGTGACACTGTTTCTATCATAAACGATGGTAAAACTGTGGATAGCGCAACTTATACATCAAGTATGGGTGCATCCGAGGACAGGAACTCTTTGCAAAAAATTGGTAGTAGTTGGAAAAGTGGTCTCCCTACTCCTGGAGCCCAAAATGAAGAATCAGCTCCAATTGTGATTGATACAAATACGCCTAGTTCCACAAGTTCACTTTCAACTCCTAGTTTTTCGAATAGTGGTTCTGGATCATCAGGAATAAAAACGGTCAATACAAAAGTCTCTAATGCAAAGATAGCAACAAATATCATAAGTAAAAAAATTGTTGTTTCTGATGTGGCTTTCGATATAAAATCTGAAACTACTGGACAATCAAAAGAAATATTAACAAACGGAAGATGGATTTGGAATTTTGGTGATGGAGAAACAAAAAATGAAATTATCCCGACAAAGTTCACTCATACTTATTTTTATCCTGGGGAGTATATTGTAATTCTTGAGTATTACGATACAATTTTTGACACTGAACCAAAAGCAGTAAATAGACTAGTTATAAGAGCTCTCGATGTGGCTGTTATCGTCTCAGCAGTTGGTGATAGTAAAGACCCCTATGTAGAATTAAAAAACGAAAGTAATAATGAAATAGATATATCTGGATGGAATATAAATGGCACCAATCATGTTTTTAAAATTCCTCGTGGCACAAGTCTGTTGGGCAATCACTCTTTAAAGATATCTAGTCGGATAACTCTTTTTGATGGCAACGATGTGTCGCAAATAATACTCACAAATCCAACGGGCGACTTGATATCAACTTACCCTGATGATTCTCCAAAAAAGTCGAAAGATAACTTAAAAGATACTAGTGAAAAATATACAAAAGCTTCTGATGTTTCAAGTGACACCGAGACTCAGTTTGAGGTCATTCCCCAAACTAAAAAAAATACAAATGTTATCGATTTAAATAATTTAAGTGCAAGTGCTGTAGAATCTGTAACAAAAGAAAAATCAAATGCTGTGACAAATAAAGATATAGCATACGCAGGTCTAGGGGTTCTACTAATTACAGCTTTAGCAACAGTTTTAATAAATAAAAATAAGATTAAAACTACATCTGATAAAAACAATGAAGATTTTAAGATTCTAGAGTAGTCTGCTATACTCTATAAATGAACGACCGAAATAATCAAAAAGCAAAGCAAACATCATGGAATACTGTTTCCAAATGGTATGACGACTTATTAAAAAAAGACCCAGATAGCTATCAAGAGCAAGTTATAACACCAAATTTAAATCGATTTTTAAATTTAAAAAAGGACGAGAAAGTTCTAGACTTGGCGTGTGGCCAAGGTTACTTTGCTAATATTTTTTATCAAAGTGGAGCGACCATTGTAGCTTCAGATATATCTCGCAATCTGATAGAAATAGCACGCGAACACAGTCCAAAAGATATATCTTATTATGTAAATCCTGCGCATAAGATAAATTTTGTTAACAAAGAGAGTCTAGATACTGTTGTTATAGTTTTAGCAATCCAAAATATAGAAAATATTGCTGATGTATTTGCTGAGTGTAGTAGAGTTTTAAAAAAAGGAGGGAGAGTTGTTATTGTATTGAATCATCCAACCTTTCGTATACCACAAACAAGTGACTGGAGTTTTGTAGATGGTATTCAAAGTCGCACCGTAGCCAAATATTTATCAGGACATAAAATAGACATAGATATGACTCCAGGGGAGAAAAATGTAAAGAAAAAAATAAAAACTATTTCTTTCCATCGGTCACTCCAGGATTTCGTTAAAGTTTTTCATAAAAATAATTTTGCTATTACACGTCTCGAAGAGTGGATATCACACAAAAAGTCAGGCACTGGCCCCCGTCAAAACGCAGAGGATATAGCTCGTAAAGAAATCCCACTTTTTATGTGTTTGGAGATAAAAAAACTCTAATATGATATAATCTACCCATGGAAGGTTCAAAAAACTATTTAGCTGTAAATATTAATAATCTAGAGTATAAATCTGATGAAGAAAGAGTTCTTTCTAATTTTACAACAGAAGAACAAAAAGAGATTGTTCAAAAACAAAAAATATTGTCGTCTATCGCTTATTTTATAGGGAAAGATTTTAATATGCCTGTTTTGTTAAACGAAAGTGGTCAAGGTTGGCACTGGAATTTTGCCCAAAACTATATAAAAATTGACCCAAAAGATTTACTAGAAAAACCAATGGATTACTTAAGGTTTGTTATAGCTCATGAGGGTGGACATAGACGTGTTTCCCGTACAGAATTTATACAAAAAGAAATATTGCAAGCACCAGGCTTCCTAACAATGATGAATTGTATCGAAGACCCACGTATGAATAATTTCGTAGCAGATGCGTACCCAGTTTTTAAAGAACAGATGATTTTTTCATATGATTTAGGAGAAAAAGAAAGAGAAGAAATGTTACAAGACTCAAAAGAAAAGTTAGGTTTTATTCCAAAGCATGAACTTGCTGGTTTGGAGTATATTCGTCAGTGGTTCAAAGAAGTAAAAAATGAAGATTTTGATATAGACGATAGATTGCCGATTGAAGTTCAAAATGTTGTTAAACAAACTTTGAAAGACGCACAAAAGTCATGGAAAGTTTACCCAAGTAAAGGTGAAGCTGATGGTAAAGAAGAAATAAATTTTAAAGGTAAAAAAATCACAGGGGAGCAAGCTATAGTAGAATTTTCTAAAAAATCTTATGAAATAAATTTGCAAAAAATCTGGCCCTTGTATAAAACTCTTATAGATAGTGATATAAATGATGCTAAGATGTCAGAATTTTTAGAAGATTTAAAAAAAGAACTTCAAGAGATGATGGATAAAAATGACACGGGGGAGAATTCACAAGATAGTCAAGAAGAAAATGGTGAAAAACAAAAGCAAGAAGATAAAAGTAATTTACAAGATTTATTAGATAATCTTTCTGATAAAGAGCAAGATTATTTTGTAGAAAAACTAAAAGAATCATTAGAGAATGAAGAAAAACAACAAAAAGGGGATAGGGTTAATCTCGATGACTTGCCAGATTCTTTGAAAGAAAAAATAGAACAAATGATTAATAGTTTAGATGATGAATCTAAAAAAAAGTTACAAGTAAAAGCAGAAAAAAGTTTAGACGAAGCCTCAAAAGATTTTGCCCAAAAATTACAACAAGACAATGTGGCGGAAAAAGAAACAGAAGGAACAAAAGATGAAATTCTAGATCTTTCAAAGATAGAAAAAAGTAAAAAAGAACAATTAGACACTAAGGACCAAAAAGATATAGAAGAAATAAAAAGAAACATAGAAAGTATTCTAGGTAATCCTAAAAATCATTATTTAGAAACAATGCAGGAAGTTTTACCAATTATAAATCAACTCGAGGATGATTTACGAGAAGTTTTTACTGAACGCAGGTCTCGTGGCTGGCAAAGTGGCTACAAAAGTGGTCGCAAAATAGACATTGCTCGTCGTATCCAAGAAAAAGCCAAAGACATAAATGTATTTGAAAGTACTGCTTGGAAAAAAAGAGAGGCTCCAACAGAACAGGACTATGCCATTACACTTTTGGTAGATTTGTCAGGATCTATGCAAGGTGATAAAATAGAGGAAACGTTTAAAGCTGTCGTTGTTTTGTCCGAAGTTTTGAATAAACTATCTTTAAACATTGAAATACTCGGTTTTAATGACAGGATACATAGTTATCAAGAATATGGTCATGATATAAATGATGATACAAGGTATCTAATGAGTGATATGGTAGATGAAGTAGACCATGATACAGCAAAAGGTAATCCTAGTTACAATGACGATGGCTAGGCATTAGAGCAAGCGTCAGAAAGGTTAGCAAAGCAGGATGTAAAACAAAAGTTTTTGATAGTAATGTCAGATGGTTTGCCAAAAGAGTCATCAAATCATAGTGGTCAAGAGTATGAGCTTGAGCATGTTATAAAGAAAATTACAGATGATTCAGACCAGAAACTAATAGGACTCGGTATAGGTAGTGGAACAGGACACGTAGCAGATTATTATCCAAATAGTCTGGCAAATATAGATACAAAAGAAATGGCAAGCAAGATAGGTGATTTATTGCGTGATATAATTATAAATTATAAAGAATATTAATATGAATGATTTACAGCAGTTTATAGAAGTACAAAAGAATCTCCACGATGCTAGTTTGTGTATTTTGTCTCAGAAAAGTCTTGACGAAGTTATAGGAAGTTTTACTAATGCTGGCTATATTGTGCTTGATAAAATAATAAACATAAAAGAAAAAGGTAAATACATCATTGTTATAGATGAAGATAATTTTTCTGAAGTATATAATTTTGTTTGTCAGTATGGTTCTGGTCAATGGACTTTTAGTGGAGATAAATGGATGAATCCAGATTATGAAAATTTGTCTTTCGTTATGGTTGCAGAAAAGAATTTTATAGTCGAACTTGATCAGAAAAATATACCTCTACTTTCAAAAGTTGGTATGAGTATGGAACAATAATATGGAAAATTTTAAACCACAATTAGAAAAAAAGTTACCAATAAAAGAAACAGAAAACAGTGTTTCGTATTTGGGAGTTAAATTAGAGAAAGCGGTAAACAATACGAATGCTCCTAAAAAAGAACATTATGCTAATTTCGTCGAAGACGACTTTTCTATGGCCCTCGAGCAAAAGATAGCAACTGCTTGGCTCCAAGGGCAACCAATATTGATAGAAGGTGGCACAAGTATCGGCAAGACAACCACGGTTAAGAAAATGTGTGCCGATTTAGGATATGAAACACATTATATAAATTTAACAAACAGTATCGACCCCGAGACACTTATGGGTCGTTATTTGCCAAATAAAGACAAAAAAAGTGAAAATGATCCAGAATATGTTTTTATAGATGGTGATGTTACAAAAGGTCTTCGAGAAGAAGATGGTAAAACAAAAGTCATTATTCTAGACGAGTACAACAGTGCTTCGCCTGCGACCCTGATACGTCTCCACGAAGTTCTCGACGCCCTCGAACGTGATGCAACAGTTACACTTTCGGAAGATGCAGGCGAGATACTCCAAGCCAATAAACAAAAAACAAAAGTTGTCGCGCTAACCAACCCTCCTGGGAAAGGTTATTTAGAACGTCAACCACTTGACCCTGCACAGTTACGTCGGTGGGTTTACCAGAAAGAAGCATCGAGTTTACCATCAGATTCATTTGAAAAGTCACTAAACGTTTGGGCAGGTTTCGAAGATGCTAAATCTCAAGAAACCAAACTTCCATATACGCAGTCACGCGACAGTGTTTTTAAGCAAGAGCAAACAAAAGAAATCCCAGGTTTACAACAAATGTTCAGAAAGTATACTGAATTTCATTTTTCTTGTAACAAATTATTAGAGTCTAGACAAATAGGTCTTGATCAACCACAGAAATTTATGTTTTCTGATCGTGATGAAGCAGGACGTGTATTGTCGTATATCAATAATTTTTACAATGGTGACATAACTGAGACTTTTCAAAATGCACTTCGGTACTATTATGTTGGGAAAGTTTTTAAACAAGAAGACAAAGACAAATTAAATGAGCTTATCTCTCATGTTTTTTACCGCGAGCCTGTAAATACTAAAAGAGTTGGATTAAATGACGACAATACCCCAGATAGTACAGCACCTAAAGCTTCCAAAATAGAAGCAAAAACAACTCTAATAGAAGCTAAAGAGATCATGGGCAATTTAATGTTAGGCAAAGAGGAAGTACGAAAAGTTTTTAATTACGAAGGAGAGATACCTCCAATACAATTTTCAAAAACTGAATTAGAAAACGCCAAGCGTTTAAACCAGATGCTTGTTTTGCAAGTACCGAGTATGGTAAAAGATTTAGGAGGGGAACAAATACCAATTAGTTTAAAAAACTTGAAAGAAAAATTTCCAAAATCTGCAGATGGTAAAACTATGTTTTATAATCAAGATTGGTACGATAAAGAGGACTTTATATTAGGTACTCCAAAACTCGGTTGGAAATTAACAAGTAAAGAAAATATTCCAAATACAACAAATAATAATTATTTGGAACAAACACAAAATATGGTTGATTATCTAAAAAATGAAGTTTTTAAAGATCAATTATTACCAGATATCTATATTTCTGCAATAAAACAATTTGAAAATGAATTAAGTAATTTGCATAGTTTGATAGATTCTGATTCAAAAAAAGCAGGGGAAATGCTAGAAAAATTAGAAATTACAAAATTAACTCGAGAAAGTCCAATTGAAGTTTTATACAGAATGATTCTAAACGATCAAAATGGTCAAGGTAATTTACTACCATCAAGTTACACTTGGACAGGTAGACTCGATTCTGGCGGTGGCTTTGTTCCTGTGGGCGACTTCGTTGGCAACGGTGTCAGCGTCTACAGTGACT
>JAYUHL010000084.1:0-7897 GCA_043767085.1 Minisyncoccota bacterium | reverse complement strand
CACGAAAAAAGTCTCGTCTTTCACGCATTACAAAACCAAGTAAATAAAAATTGCCCCATGGGGGGCAATTTTGCTATTATGTATATATGTCACAATTTTTCAAAAACTTAACAGATAAAATAAAAAATATAGTAAGTAATAATTTGCAATCTTTAAAAGATGAAAATATTTTGTTTGCAAAGCAACAAGCAGAAAGTACACTCGCACAACTCTACACTAATCCACTTTTATTTTTTTATGGCGATGGTTGTGAGCATTGCAAAAACGAAGAGGCGATAGTAAAGGTCCTAGCACTCGAAGGTATAGTAATACAGAAAATAGAAGTTTGGAATAATAAAAAAAACGACGTATTACTTGAAAAGCTAGACTGTGGCGAAGATAACTGCGGTGGTATTCCTTTCTTCTATAACCAAAAAAACAAAAAGACCATTTGTGGCGAAGCAACAAAAGAAGAGGTGATAGAATGGGCTAAATAGTAAATAATTGTCTTGACAACAGTATAGCAATTTTGCTATACTGTTTTTGTTAGTAATTATACTATATGAATAATTTACAATCGTTCTTTCTAAAAGATGTAGAAAATTTTATATCAGGATTGGAAATAAAAGACCAAGCTAAAATTGCTTCTTTAGTAAAAAGTTTGGAACAGAATAATTTTAATATTTTGTATGTAAAGAATCTCCATAGTCCCATAAAAGAGCTTAGGGTAAAAAGTTATAGATTCATCTTCTTTACTAAAGAATCCTCAATATATTTTATACATGCTTTTATAAAGAAAAGTAATAAGACACCAAAAAAAGAACTAGATTATTCAAATAAAATTTATAAATTATTTATTAAAACAATATGAAAACAATTAAAAATATAAAAAAGAACAAAGAAAAAGAAATAAATTTGAAGTTTAGTTCCTTTGACGAGGTTTTTAAAAAGAGTTTTAAAAATAAAGAGTTTAAAAGTGTTTATAACGAGGAAATAGCTCGGATGAATATATCTAAACAAATAAAAGAAATCCGTAATCAAAACAACTTGACTCAAAAAATGCTAGCTATAAAAGCAAATATGCCACAATCAGTGATTGCACGCATCGAAAATGGTAATCACAGTATTTCTTTAGGAACTTTGAGTCGTATTGCAAATGTGTTTAATAAAGAAGTGATTTTAGCGTAACCTTGCAAAGTAAGTGTTTTTATTGTATATTAGCAATGTTTAATGGTTCCGTCGTTCAATGGATAGGACGCAACTTTGCGGAAGTTGCGATGCAGGTTCGATTCCTGCCGGAATCACAACAAAGCGCTTCGGCGCTTTTTGTGTTTCCGAGCAAGTAAACTGCTTTACTTGCGTGCAGGAATCGAAAGACTTTTCTGTATTTTGATTACTATCAAAATTAGAAAAGTACCTGGCTACGTGGTAGCCGAACCCTCAAAAACACCCCCCGCTTGCAGGTAGATATCTATCGTAGTAAACTAGAAGTAGTTGTGTAAATAACGCAATAAATTAAACACATGTACCCAAATAATGAACCACAAAAAGTAGAGTTTGAGGAGTTTAGACAACCAAGCCAGTCTTTTCAAACACCAACACCTAAAATTACAGAGTGGGTTATGAAGCATTCTGGTGGAATGATAAAAGATGAGAAGCAAGCAAATTATGTTTTGATTGGGTTTGTTGTTGTGGCGATTGTATTAACTTTTATTTTATTGTCTAATTCTAGCACTTCTAGTAGAAGTCAAAAATTAACACCCGAAGAACAGAGTGAAATGCTATTAAAAATAATGCCACCAGATGGACCTCCTGTTACTTATTAATTTATTTTTATGAAAAAAGGATTTACTTTAATAGAATTATTGGTAGTTATTGCCATTATTGGAGTTCTTTCTTCTGTGGTCTTGGCTTCTCTCAATTCTGCTAGAGGCAAAGCTAGAGATGCTAGACGCAAGCAAGACATTGTTCAAATACAAAAAGCACTTGAGTTGTATTATGATAGTTACGGTGGATATCCTTCAAGCGCATGTCCAGCGGTTGATTATAAAATTAAAAATAGTCTTGCATTGGAACCAAAACTGAAACAATTTTTATCAACTGTTTCAACAGATCCGATTACTCCTGGCGATTGCTATAATAATCAATATTTGTATATTAGTAATCAATACAATAATTGTGCTGCCGGTAATAATGCTCTAGCTACTTCTTATGTTTTATATACTAGTTTAGAAAATCAGAGTACTACGAATTTAAGCAATACCGGGGTTGATTCATGGTTGCGAGGTGGTGCGGGAGCGTGCGGTGCGGGTGTACCAAATTTTCGAGTTGGAGATTATAATTAATTTTTTAAATTTACTAAAACTTCATTTGGGTTACCTTGAGTTTGCTTTTGGGTACTAACCAATTTTTAAATATCAAAATATAATTTCCACAATAATCGTTCCCTTGAAATTCAGCCTCTGTAAGTAGCCGATCCTGCCGGAATCAAAAAGTACAAATCAAATCAAAAGCCCTCGATCCAATAAGTATCGAGGGCTTTTGATTTTTTTGAAAGTAGTTTATTATTTATCCTTACTTTCTTGTACTTTTACAGTATTACCACACTCCTCACACTTCATTGTATGTTCATCTATCCTTTTAAGCATACCTCCACACTTCTCACATTTCATTTGATCATCCATATATTTTAAAGACTTAATTATTGTTGGTACGACCTATACAATCAAGCCGTCTAAAATCAAAGATCATTACAATTCTCTAGAGATTAAAAAATTTAGATTAATTAACTAAAAATCCTTACCACCATCCCAATCCTTTTTAAACACACTTTGGATTTCTGATATGATATTTGCATCGGTTATGAATAGGCCCAATTCACGGTTTTTGTTTAGAGAATTGGAAGAAAAGTTTTGCGACCCGAGGTACATATAGTTGCCATCAGAAATTATAACTTTAGTATGGATGTATATCGCTTTCTTACCTTCATATGTACGCACATGGACACCAGCGTTACGCAATTGTGCTAAAGCAGACCTCCAGTTTGAAGCATAGGTGATTATTACTTTTACATCGACACCTTCTTTTGCTTTTGCAACTAATGCGTCGGTAACTTTTTGATAATCCATTAATTGACTATAAATCTCTAAGCTTTTTTCTGAGCGATCTATTATAGCTAGTATTTCTTCTTCAGCCCCAGGACTCCAAAGTAAACTATCACCATTTTGTTCTTCTATTTTTTCTCCATTGAAATCAGCATCAAAAGTCCGCTTTATAGCTTGTACATCGTTTGTATTGGTCGTTATGATGCCAAAGTCTCGGCTACCACTGTAGTATTTGGGTACTAAATTAAAAGTCATGATTAAAGCTTTATCATCGGCTACCAATGTCTTTTGGTGGGTGAGGGCAAAGTAATTCGGCGCCCACTTTACAGGTACTCCTTTTGAAAGCAGGTAATCATAGGACGACTCATTACGAGGCTCTTGTTTGCCGTAATAGCCTTTGTTAAGCAATACACGCACAGTTGTGCCTCTTTTGTGAGCAGCAACGAGTGCATCACCAACTTGTTTGTCTTTTAAGTCATAAATAACCAGGTCGATACTTTTCTGCGCATTGTTGATCAACGACAATACAGTTCGAGCTTTATCTGTGGGCATTGTAATTAGTTTTAAACTCTCAGATGGGATGGCAACTTGCGGCAGAACTTCTTTGTTTGATTTTAATATTTTAAAATCACTTCTGTTTATATCTGAAGTCAATAAAAGAACCAAAGTTGCAACTATGCTTACAATGGTTCTGAGAGAATATTTTTTAAAAATATTTGTATTCATTTTTTTACTGTTTTTATTCTAAAGTGTCACCAACAGAAAGTTTAAATTCATTTGCTGCACTTTTACCTTGGATGACGATCTCTGCAAAGCGCGTGTTTCCATAACCAGAACTACCGATTATCACAGCACTTTCATTTACTGGCACATCAGAGAGCTTCTCATAAAATGGGAAAGTCATAACATTGTCATTGATAGATATATCTACTTTACCGTCTTTTACCTTGAACAATATCTCATCCCGAGTAAAAGTTGTTTTTACGTTACCAAAGTTGTCCACCCACCATATTTTTTGATTTGCATTTGGGTGAATACTAATTTCAGTACTTGGGATATCTTTTTTTTCATAGACCCACATAGCTAAAAGGGGAACGTACTCAAAAGAACGGAATTGAGAGTTTGCTATACGCTTTGCCTCATCTTCATCTAGGAATTCACGGCAAACAGTCTCAACATCTGTTTCGTAAATTGTATCTATAAGACCTAGTTTGGCACAAAGAGAAAAACAAGTATAGTTAGCAATAACAATTTCATCTTTTGTATAACCAAAATAAAAAGGAGCACCATTTTTGTGTTTCTTTTCTTCGCGTGGCGCTAAATTGCCTATTATAATGTGTGAATTTAGACCCTTGCGCAATGCATCTAATGTATCCACGATACAACCACTAGCTTCTAAGTCTGAATTTATACCACTTGCATATATTGGTTTATCTGGAAACAAAGCTTGTAAGCGGGCCGTCAAACGCACAATAGCGTTACTATCTTTACAATCTGTAAAAGCAAAAATTGGTTGATTTGTCATATTTTAGAATCCGAGTTTTTCCATAAAAATCATCGATGGAGACTCTTGGAGTGATGTGTTAAGTTTGGATACTTTTAATAAATTATTGCGAACACTGTCTATGTATTCTGGTTTCAATGGTAGGGTGTAAACAGGGAGGAAGTGTTTATCTGTCATTATTAATAATTTAGCATAAGATTCTTCGCCCATGTTTCTTTTTATATTAAATCCTTTAATGCTGTCCCATGGGTGATTGTCGCGACCGAAAGTTATACCATTACTTTCTATTCTGAACTCAACTTCTTTTGGATGACGAAGAGTAAATAGTATAAGAGACGCCCCACCTAAGATCAAGAAAATAGAAAAAATGTAATTACCAAAATAAATAGCCAAAATCGTTGAAATTAATGATATAAGTCCAATAGACCAATACCAATCATTACTGTGCTCACGGTGGTTGTATTCAGGTGCAGACCAAACTATAGTATCTAACACGATTTCATCTTCCATACTTGTATTATAACAAATAGATTTCTAAATACCAATTAAATTTGTTTTAAAATATTTTCTGTTTATTATGTATTTTATAAACTCAACCACAGACACATTTACAATAACCCAAATTATGACAATAAATACCGAGTAAATAGGTAGCTTGCTTATAGTAAATATACTCCTTACTTGTGGGACAAAGATAGTTATAAAAAGGATACTAAAAGAAATCAATAAACTCATATTTAATTTTTTATTTGAAAAAACTTCATAAGAGAAAATATTTTGATGTAAATTGCGGAAAGAATAAACAATAACTAAAGTGTAGGTTGTAAAGCAAACAAAGAAAATTGATTTAGCTGTTGAGATGTCTATTTTAGTTGCAAGCAGTATGTTATATAAAGCAAATAATAACAGAGATGTACTAACTCCAACTATAATTGTCATGTTCTTTATGTATGGAGTAAATATTTCCTGAGCTTTTTTTATTTTAAAACGACTGTCCTTTGTTTGTTCATCAAAAGCAAAAGACAAAGCCGGCAAGCTACCAGTAAACAAATTAACCCAAACTATTTGAAGAGGCGTGATAGGCAAGGGAAGTGACAGCAATAAAGCCCCACCAATAATGACAAGTTCGTCAAAAGAAGTAGCGAGCAAATAGACAAAAGTTTTTCTTATATTGCTCATTATATGTCGGCCTTCATCTATAGCCACACTGATAGTTTGGAAGTTGTCGTCAAGGAGTACGAGGTCCGCTGCTGCTTTGGCGACATCGCTTGCTGATCCGAGGGATATACCTATATCCATAGATTTAAGTGCTGGAGCGTCGTTGACTCCGTCACCGGTCATCGCAACCACTTCACCTAATTTTTGATAGAGCTTGCCAATGCGTAATTTGTCTTCTGGTGTAACACGAGCAAATATTTTTATATCAGAGATAATAGACAACAATTCTTCATCATTCATATCGCGGATTTCGTATCCAGTAATAGTTTGGGTTTTTTCTACTTTCCAATCGAGCTCTTTTGCTATAGCAAGAGCTGTTCCTAATAAGTCACCAGTTACTAGAACCATTTTTATCCCATGAGCTTCTATGTTTTTTATGGCTTGGGGAACTTCAGGGCGTATCGGATCATAAAAAACAAGAATCCCTTCAAAGTTTATATTTTCTATGTCTGTAATTCTGAAATCAGAATTTGTCTTCTGGCAAGTTGCAAGTCCTATTATTCTTTTACCATCGTTGCTTGTTTTTTCTATCCATTTTTCTATTTTTGCACATTCTTCTTTAGATAGGTTAGACTTTTTCAATAAAACATCTGGCGCACCCATGAGTGTGTATTTATCACCATTACTTGCTACAGAAAATTTATTTGTAGAATTAAATGGTAAAATCATGGTCGAGTATTTTGAAAACAAGTTGTCAGTGTTTATGGCATTTGCTATGCATGTTTGGGCGATGTTTTTTTCAAATGGACGACCAATTAGTTGCCAGTTTTTCTTGTCTTCATTTGGATTCTCTACTACAACTTCAATATTATAAGTTGCCAATTTTAATAACTTTTTCTGTTCATTATTTAATTTTTCTTTTATATTATTTTCTGTACCATTTAAAATGCTTGCTATACTTTCAATATTTACGAGTTTCATTTGAGCTTGGGTTAGTGTCCCTGTCTTGTCTGTCATGATAAGAGTTGTTTGACCGAGTGTTTCTGTTGCGGCTAGTTTCCTCACTACTCCTTTATTATGAGCAAGTTTCAATGATCCAATAGCAAGTATGACAGTCAGAGCTATAGGTAGTGATTCTGGTACTGCACCAACAGCAACAGATGTTGCAAGGATTAACATTTCAAATATTGGTTGACCACGGACAATACCCAGTATCACAATACCAACAACTAGAAACATAACTACTATAAATATGATCCAAGCTAGTTTACCCACACTTTTTTGTAATGGTGTTTCCGTTTTCTTAGCATAATAAACAGTCTTGGCAATTTTTCCTATTTCCGTATGATCACCGGTTGCATAAACAACAGCATGGGCGTACCCCTCTGTAACTAAAGTACCAGCGTGGGCGATATTTGTATGTTCTGAAACAGTAGACGTCAAGCTTAATTGCTCTGTGTTTTTTTCAATAGGGAGTGATTCACCGGTTAAAATTGACTCATCTGTTTTGAAATTGTTGACGGAGAAAATTTTTGCATCAGCTGGTATGCGTGTCCCATAAGAAAGACGAATAATATCACCAGGGACAATCTCAGTGCTATCTATTTCCTGTTCTGTTCCATCTCGGATAACACGCGCACGGTCTTTTATATAGCTTCCAAGTTTCGCCAATGTATTTTCTGCTCGGTATTCGTGGTAAAAACCCAGTATTACGTTTACAGCGATGACAAAAATTATCACCCACATGTCTAAAAATTCTTTTAAAAATCCTGTCAAAACTGCTGCACCAATGAGCAAAAATATGAGGGGACTGACGAATTGTTTTAAAAATATGTTTACAACATCAAGTTTATTTTTATTCTTAAAAATATTGTTTCCATAAAAAGAAAGTCTTTTTGCAACTTCCTCATCTGTTAAACCATCTTTACTGGTCTCTAGAGTTTTCATCAATTCTTCTGTATTCTGTGCCCACGGACGCATAATTTTTATCGTATTCATGAGTATATTTTAGCATATCTTGTGCTATACATATATTATGAAAACCATATATCTATAATTTTTTACTTCTCAAAAGTAGCTCTTTCTATTGTTATTGCAGTTATTGTGCCAAATATTATGATACCAAAATAAGCGAGCATTACTTGCCAATAAG
>JAYUHL010000083.1:0-3352 GCA_043767085.1 Minisyncoccota bacterium | reverse complement strand
TGCAATGCTTGTTTCGAATACTCCAACAACTCATCTATGCTTTTTTCTCCGTATGGAACATGAGCTTGATCACCATAAAAGACATAATTATAATCTGGCATCAATTCTCTTAAATGCTTAAGAACCAAGAGTCCTCCGAGACCTGAGTCAAAGATGCCGATATTTTGTTTTAATCCTTGTTCTTGCATGTTTTTATTCTATCACAATTAGCTCTTTAGTCGATTTGGTAAGCGCTATACAACCTTTTTTAACAATTTGGCAAGTATCTTCTATTCTAATCCCGTATTTATTTTTAATATAAATCCCTGGCTCGATAGTTATGATCATATTTTCTTTTAAAATATCTTTCTTATTTTTAAAATAAATAATTGGCTTTTCATGGATTTTTGTCCCGACACCATGCCCGAGCGTATGGATAAAATACTTTTTATACTTACCTAAACTATTGCGGACAATTTCATCCAAATCGGCACAATACACACCAGGTGACGCGATGTTTATTCCAAGTTCTTGAGATTTTAACATTAAATTATATATTTCTTTTTCTTCTTTTGAAGGACCAGTCCTACTCAAAGACGGACAAGCCACATAAATAGTCCGAGTCATATCTGACATATATTTTTTATAAATAACTCCAAAGTCTATAATAACAAACCCTGACAATTTATTATTTGTACTTTGCGGGTGGATTTCATTACCGGCTCTTTTACCACAAGTCACAATGGGTGGGAAGCTCTCTTTTAGTCCCCTTTTTTTTATTTGCTCTAAAATAAAATCTCTCAATTGTATTTCAGTACTACCCCTTAGGTCTTGCCTCAGGTGTTTAATTATTTCGGTAAAAATAGAATCTGTTATTTTACAGGCTTTTTTAATCTTGTCTATTTGTGTTTTGTTTTTAACAAGTGCCATTTTATTTTTGCAAATACGCTAGCCAATAATCCCTTTTATAAATACGTCCATTGAAAGTCGTGTAGTTTGTCTTTTTTTCTAAATTTAAAATTTTAAAATATTTACTGTACATAGCTATAAAATCGACTTTACTAAAAACACGTTCCGTAAGACCGATATCTCTTAAGACATAAGTGTCGTATTCTTGACCAGGACTCTCTTTTAATAAATGTTTTACATTATCATTGCCGTCTTTACAAAGTGCTCGGACAAAAAAGTAGCCATCTTTCTTAAGGACTCTATTTGCTTCTTCTAAATAAACTTCTCTCCCTTTTTCATCAAGTGAATTAGAAGATGTTACATCTAATATCAAATCGATACTCGCATTATCTATTTTATAATTCGTACCTATATCCCCTAAAATATAATTCACTTTCAAATCCATTTCCAAAGCTCGCTCTTGAGCAAGTGTTATAGCTGTTTTCGATATTTCTATTCCTGTAACAGTATTATCACGCTCTGCTAGATAGTTGCTGTTGCGTCCAGTACCACAGCCTAAATCCAAGACATTTTTATTTTCTAAAATAAATTTCTGGTCTTTTTTGAGCCATTTAAAAAATCGCAAAGTATCGGCTTGAGGACCATCTTTTTTAGTTACGAATCCTGGATTCTTGTATTCCCTTTCCCAAGCTGTAGCCTGCGTTGCGCCACCGAAATTGTAAAGTCTGCGTACCATATTAAGCGCGAGTTACATCGTGAGGATAAAATAAATTGACAGTCCAGTCGGCGGCTATTTTTATCTTTTTTGAATTTGAAATAAATTTAAACAAATAAATTGTGCGCCATATAAACCAAGCAAAAAATCCTGAGAATTTAAAGCAAGCGATATCGGCCACAGCTTCGTAACGACCAAGTGACGCTAACTGTCCTTTTGATTCATATACAAATGGTAACATTGTCTTGTTTTGTAAAAATAGTTTGATATTTTTACCTGTATGTAACCCTTGTTTTTCAGCAACTTGAGCGAGCATCGGTAGTGGCATACCTTCTTTATTCGTTAGACTTGCCATATCACCAAGAACAAAAACTTCTGGCAAGATTGGTATCTGTAAAAATTCATTTACTGTTATGCGACCCCATTTATCAATTGGAACGGCACAAGTAAACATCGGGGGGTTAGATTTTACACCAGCAGTCCAGATAACAGTCCCTGCTTGTAAAAAAGTATCATCGTTTAAAACGATACCATCTTTTTTAACTTCTTTAACTCCAGTATTAAGCATTACATTGACTCCTTGATCTTTGATTATAGACAGAGCTTTATCGCGAAGCTTTTTATCAAATGGTGCCAAAATTTCTGCTCCTTGATTTACTAAAAATAAATTTATATCAGATTTTTTTATAATATCTCTGTAGTATTTACTAAAAGTATTAGAAAAAAGACTTGCCATTTCAGAGACTAACTCTACACCGGTTGCACCACCTCCAACAATAGCAAAAGACAGAACTTTTTTTCTTTCGACTTCATCTTTTATCTCACTTGCTTTTTCAAAGCTGTCTATTATCGTATTACGGATTTTTATCGCATCGTGTAGGTCTTTTAAAGCTAGACTGTACTCTTGTGCACCTTTCGCATTAAAAAAATTGGTTGTAGCACCAAGAGCCATAATTAAAATATCGTACGACAATTCACCCACGCTTGTTTTTACAACTTTTTCCTCACAATCAACAGACAATAATTCTGCTACATGGAATTTTGTATGATCTTTATATACTATTTGTCTAACAGACTCGACAACCTGATGGTGCCCTACAGAACCAGTGGCAACTTCATGGAGCATTGGTGTAAATAAAAAATAATTAGTGCGATTCACAATAGTTACCTCTATTTCATCATCATAAAACTCTTTAGTTATACTCTTGTAAGCATACAAACCACCAAAACCAGCCCCTAGTATTACTATCTTTTTCTTTTCTTTATTCATATTTATCTATAAAATCTTATATTTTATTATTATAACAGATTTTACCTATAAATACACACTAGCGAGATTTTCTTATATCATCAACTTCTTCTATAAATTCTTTTCTGTTTTTTGGATTTTTGGTTAATAAAACAAATATCAGTTTAATTTTTCTCAAAAGTTTATGACCCCAGAAATAGTGAGCGATAAAAAGTCCTACGAAAAGAATAAGTAATAATGACAATACAGATACAACATTATTTGAAATCCAATTGTAAAAACTGTTTGGTATTTTTATTTTAATTTGTGAATCAGTACTGTTGCCGGCATAATCATGGGCACGCACAATCACAACTGATCCATCTAAATAAGTGTTGGGAACTTCATAGGGACTTTCAGTTCTAACGAAAATAGGGACATTTACATCTTTTTGTTTTATATCTATTACACCGACTTCATAATAATCTACTCCTGATAAATTATCTGTTGTAGTAAATGAC
>JAYUHL010000082.1:0-7974 GCA_043767085.1 Minisyncoccota bacterium | reverse complement strand
CCCCTGAATTGGTGGGTATCTCCAATGTGGCAACTACCAATAGGGCAGCTAACCACAAAACGTGATTTAACCAACTTTTTGCTAAAGTAAATTCCTCTCGGCCGTAGAGTTCTTTGCTCATAACGGCTAAAGATTTTTTCAATTTAGCTTGTGCTCTGGCATTTGTTGCCAAGGCTTCGTTGTTTTTCGACGTTTCTTCGTCGTATCTTTCCTCAATCTTTTGAGGTGTTGATAATAAGACTGCGGGCGCGGCCGTTGCGGCCGTAAGGAGATTTTTCATTTTTTTAAATTTTAATGAATTAAACCTCTTCTAAACACCGTGTTTAGAATAAGGCCCAATTCATCAAAATCGAATCATTTTGTCAAAGGATGCATATTTTGTTTATTATAGCACAATCAAACCCTATTTGTCAATAGCAAAAGACCCTTTTGTTTAGGGGTATATGAGGGGGTGTGGAAAAGATGGGGGTATCTGGTTGACTCATTTTAGCGTATGGGGTACCCTATATATGTAGGGTTTTTTAATTCAAATACTCTATTCCCGACACAGAGGCATGACTTATACGACAGACAAACCGCAACGATCGTAACGACTATATACTATAGAAGTAGTAGTCAACAAAAAAGACTTTATAAAACCTAAAATTAAAAATTCTGCGTCAGATTTTGACAGTCAAAAATCGGCAAAGAAGTCCATAACCTCTCTAAACAAGTTTTTTAGTAAAAAGCTTGTTTTAAGTGTATTAGCTATTATCGCTCTAATGTCCAAGCCAAATTACGCTCAGGCTTCATTCTTTTCGTCTTTCAAAGACCTGTTCTTAGGATTTGAAGCCAAGGCGGAAGAATTGGACAAAGTAAACAAGCCTGTTCGTAATTCTCAAAATATGAAGTTATTAGAAACGAGTCCTTCTTTAAATCCAGATGTTAAAAATGCGAAAGAAGTTTATTTCGATATAGAGTCAGACGAAGCGTTAGCTGTGGTCCCGACACCCTTAGGTGAGGAATATGATCTAGAAAAGAATGCCTCTGAAGAAAAAATCGATGTTTATGTGGTCAAAGAAGGTGATACTTTAAAGACTATTGCTCGAAAGTTCGGTGTTGATGAAAAAGCTATCCTAGCTTCAAATGCTGATATAAAGAAGGCTGATTTAACAAAAGCTGGTCAAACTCTGGTTATTTTACCAACAAAGAGTATTAAAAAAGACGAAAATAAAATTAAAGAACAAGAAAAGAAGAAAGCTTTAGAAAAAGAAGCTAAAGAGTTAGCTTTAGAAAAAAAGAAAGCTGAGGCAGAAAAGAAAAAGCAAGCTTTAGATAAAAAAGATGAAGCTCCTGAAAAACAATCTGAAAAACAACCTGAAAAAGAAGAAATTTTTGATAAAAAAGATGATTCATCAGATGAAGTGAAGATAGATCAGAAAGAAGATTCTTCTGATAAGGGAGAGCAATCAGGTACTGTAAAAGATGGTTATATCTGGCCGTTTCCAAAAGGTACAGGGGTGGTAACTCAAGGATTGCACGATGATCAAGCCTATGATTTCGGAGCGCCAAAAGGTACACCGATATACGCCATCCAAGACGGGCAAGTTCTAATAGCTCGCCCAACTGGCTACAATGGTGGTTATGGTTTGTATGTAGTTATAAACTTTGAAGATGGACGTCAGGCTATATTGGGTCATATGAGTCGAGTTGTTTCTGAGTCTGGAGACGTGGTTAAGCGTGGTGATATCATCGGTTATGTTGGTTCTACTGGTCGTTCTACTGGTCCACATGTACATATCGGTTTCCGTGGAACATTGCGTAATCCATACAGTGGTTTACCAAAGGGTGCCAATAGTAGTAGTTTAAATAACTAATATGCTTAAGAAAATATTTTCTATTTTAATAATATTTATTTTATTTATTACACCAGTAGTAGAGGTTTCTGCTACGGTAAAAACACCAGCTAAAACAACAGCAAAAAAAACAGTAAGTAAAAAACCTGTTACAAAGAAAAAGGTGACAAAAAAGAAAGCTGCAAAAAAAGTTATCGCCAATCCACCACTTATAACACTGGAAACTGCACCGCATTCACCTAAACCAGCTTCTAAGGTAAATAAAAAAACTAAGAAAAAGAAGATATAAAAAAAAGAAACCAAATAAGTTTCTTTTTTTTATTGTGTATTTATACGGGGTCTGTATTGGAGAGCTTCTAAAATATGGTTTTCGTTTACATCTATAGTATTATCTAGATCCGCTATAGTTCGTGCTATTTTAATAACTCGATGATATGCACGTGCAGACAATGCTAGTTTCTGAGCACTATCGTTTAAAAGCTTCTTTACACTTTCAGCTAATGGGACGTAAATATTTAAATCTTTAGCATTCATATCGCTATTGGTTTTTATTTTTCTTGGAGCATTTTCAAATCGAGTATTTTGTTTTAGACGCGCATTACATACTCTATCTTTTATGGTTTGGGTTTCTTCTCCATTTGTTGTTTCATCAGATAGTTTGTCATAGTCTACATTTGAAACAGTCACCCAGATGTCTATACGATCTATAATAGGTCCTGATATCTTACGATTGTATCTATCCAAGTCATATGGTTTGCAAATACATTTTTTATCTTTGTTGCCTTTATTGCCACAAGGACATGGGTTCATTGCAGCAACTAAAATGAAATTCGATGGGAATATAGCTGACCCTTTTGCTCTTGAAATAGATACGATGTTATCTTCGAGAGGTTGACGCATGGCTTCTAAAACTTTCTTTTCAAATTCTGGAAATTCATCTAGAAATAATACACCTTTGTGGGCAAGTGTGACTTCGCCCGGTTTTACATTAGCACCACCACCAATCATCGAAACATAACTTGCAGTATGATGTGGAGCTCGAAACGGTGGGTCTGTTATTAGACTTTCATTGAGTATCCCAACCACAGAATGTATTCCAGTTATTTCTAATATATCCTCATTGTCTAGTTCTGGTAATAAATGTGAAAAGACACGAGCCAACATTGTTTTTCCGGTTCCGGGTGGTCCCGAGAGAGCTATATTGTGTCCACCTGCAGCAGCGATCTCTAATCCTCTTTTGGCACCTTCTTGACCTTTTATATCTGAGAAATCGATATCATATTTTTTGTTTTTCTTTTGTATTTTAGTTTCTTCTGTTGGGATAATTTTTGGTCTTTCTTTTTCGAGTGGATTACCTTGCTTGTCGTGTTTTATTGTATGTATATGCTCAATGACTTCTTTTAAAGTTTTACAACCGTAGATTATTATGCCAGACACACAAGCTGCCTCTTCGGCATTTTTATAAGGAACAAATATTTCTTTGAATCCTTGTTTCTTGGCTTCTTGAGTTAGTGGTAGTATGCCATTGAGAGGTTGTATCTCGCCATTAAGTGAGAGTTCTCCTAAAAATATCCGATCCTTAGGATCGAAATCTATTTCATCGGCTGAAAGTAAATAAGCGAGCGCGATAGCCAAATCAAAATAAGGACCTTCTTTTTTTAATTCTGCTGGAGACAACGATATAACAACTTTTTGGTTTTGATTTTTAGGAGATAAATAGCCAGAGTTTTTGAGAGCTGAGCTCATCCGGTCTTTTGATTCACCAACCGCTTTATCCGGTAGACCAACAAGCGTAAAAGTGTGCAAGGTGTTTTTCGTAATGTCGACTTCGACTGTTACGACCTTTCCTCGCAAGAGATGTGTTTGAGCACTATATACTCGTGCAAATGACATATATATAGTATATATCTAAAAAAATAAATAACAAATAAAATATCACGAGTTTTCGTGATATTTTTTATTTCCTTAGATTCATTTTATTAAGAGTTCTTTTAACTTATGAGCTTTGATTTCATTACCATCAACATGGTTTTTGATTCCAGCTATTTTTTCTTTGTTAGAACATTGGATCATATGGCAGTCCTCTGAAATTGTAGCTTGCAGTGAATCACTGTAAACAGCAATCCATAAAGGATAATCCTTCCCAATGTCTTTTTTTAAATTATGATTGTAGAACTTCAGGTAAGTATAAATCATTGGTTTTGTTTTATATTTTTTTTCTACAATATAAAGCCAATTCTTAATACCAGCTATAAATTTTTTCTTGTCTTTGTTTCTTGGCATCTTCTCAATATCGAGAATCGGCGCCAAATCCCCAGGTGATAACTTTGCTGTTTGAATAAAATTATTTGCCTGTTTAGTAGAATTTTCATTTGGATCATAATAGTGATATATCCCTAATACGAAACCATATTCTCTAACCTTTTTGATGTTCTGATTGAAAAGTTTGTCTTTTCTATCATCACCCATAGTGGAGCGTGTAATTATAAAAGAGATACTACTGTCTCGCGCAACTTCTTCCCAGTCAATTTTACCTTGATAGTGGGAAATGTCTATCCCGAAAAGTATCTCTTTATTCTCGAAGCTTATAAAAAGCCCCAAGTAAATTAGCAAGAGAAAAAATCTAGCCTTTTTCATTTTTTAAAAGATTAATGTTGGAACTTTTATTACATTATTTCATTAAAACAACACACCCGTCAAGGTGTGTTGTTTGTAAAAATATTTTTATTTCTCCATACACGCTTTACATGTATGTGCCGCAAGATTTGCCTCTAGTCTGTCTTCTTCTATTTTGTTTTGACATATAGAGCAAATTCCATAAGTGCCATTTTCTATTGATTCAAGAGCACGATTTACATCGAAGAGTCTTTGTTCTAGGACCTCGAGAGTTGATCCTCTTTCCTGATATTCTTCTGCTCTGTCTGCTAATTCGTTCTCTTCTTTTGCTTCCTCTATTTGTTCTGGCAAGGTTGTGTCCCATTGACCTGTTGCAGAGTCTTTTCGTCCAAGTGACCCCATTTCAGATTCTAATAATTTCTTTTCTTCTTCTAGTTTTATCTTTGTAGTGTCCATATATTTATTTTAACATTATTTTTTAATAAGTAAACGATTGATGACTTCTTTGATTACTTCAGGGTTATCTGTCACGATTATTTTGTTTTTATCGATGATACTATAGTAGAGGATGCTTTTCTTAGTTTGATCTACTAGTACTCTCGTGTCTATATTTGCAATGATTGTATCTTCTAATGGTTTCGACAGTAGGAATTTATTATCCTCGTTTATTTCTATACTAAAGAATGGATACAAGTCAGATAAAAAAGTTTTTTCCCATTCAAGTAGTCCGGTGTAACTTTGTTCTGTGTCATTACTTTCAAATAAAAAGAAAAGATGTGATTTGTAGCTACCGATCATATAGTCTTCTTTGATCGATCGAGTTAGTCTGCCTGGAGCACTCAATTGCATTTGTTGAAATAGAGACTCTTTATTTATTGTAATATTTTTATTTTCAACATTAACTTCAAGATTTATTTTCCTAACAGATTCATTCGCTTGAGGCTTTTCTAATTCTTTTTTTATAAGTTCAGCCAAGTCATTTTTTATTTTTACTTTTGTTGTGTCGATATGACTTTCACTATCGAAAGGTATGATGCTGTAATTTTTTAGAGTTATACTAGGTGGTGTATTTTTATTTTGATTATTCTTGTACAAGAAATATATTCCAACTAATGATCCTCCTATTAAAATCAGTCCACCTATCATCAACAATGTTTTAACAAATGGCGTACCTTCGTCTTTTTTATATAACTCCTCTTTCTCTCTTTTTGATTTTTCTGCCAGAGCTATTTTTATAACTGAAGTATCATCGATTCGAATAGCATCCGCCATGTCTGATGTGTAAGTATGGAGGGTTCTTATCTCGTTATCATTGTAATTTATTTTTTTTTCTTCTCCCATAAATTTATTAATTATTTTTTTATAAAGAACTTTTCATCAACTGCTTTTATTGAAAAATTTAATCTGCCTTTTTCATCAATTTTTATTATTTTAACTTTTACCATGTCACCTTCTTTTATGTAGTCAGATATTTTTTCAATTCGGAAAGGTGCCATCTCAGAAACATGAACGAGTCCTTCTGTATTGTTCCCTATTTTTACGAAAACACCGAACTCCATTATCTTGACGACTTGACCACTACTCTCGTCACCTATTTTGTATTCGTGAGTCATTTCTTCTACGATAGCTTTTGCTTCCTCTGCTCCAGTTCCACGACCTGTTATGTAAACTGTTCCGTCTTCTTCGATTGTTATTTCAGTATTAGTTTTTTCACGAATAGCATTGATTGTTTTTCCACCTGGGCCAATTAGGAGTCCTATCTGATCTTTGTTTATTTTTATGATAACTATTTTTGGAGCATGAATTGATATTTCTTTTCTCGCTTCTGGGATTGCAGTTTTAATTGTTTCTATTATTTGCATGCGAGCAGACAAAGCCTTGTCGAGGGCTTCTTTTAAAATGTTTACAGGGATCCCCTCGACTTTTACATCTAGTTGGATAGCTGTGATTCCATTTATAGTTCCACCGATTTTGAAATCCATATCACCGTAGTGGTCTTCTGGTCCTTGGATGTCTGTGAGGAGTACGTATTTATTTTTATTTTTTACATCGAGCATCAATCCGATAGATATACCCGCAACTGGATTTTTTATCGGTACACCACCATCTAACAATGCAATTGTTGTCGCACAAATAGAGGCTTGAGAAGTCGAACCATTTGAAGCAACTGATTCTGATACGACACGAATAGTGTAAGGGAAATTTATTTTATCTGGCATAACTGCAGTCAATGCTTTTTCAACTAGGAAACCGTGTCCCATTTCTCTCCTGTTTAATCCTCCTACGCGACCTGTTTCACCACTTGAATAAGGTGGAAAATTATAATGATGCATGAATCTTTTTTTGTAGCTCGATTCGATTCCATCTATTGTGTGCATCGCATCAGGACCAGCGAGTGTGAGTACTGACAGGACATGTGTTTCTCCTCTATAAAAAATTCCAGAACCGTGCAACATTGGGGAGATGTTCCCTGGTTGTGCGTACAGTCCACGAACCTGATCAAATGATCTGCCGTCAGCTCTCATATTTTTTTCTAATGCGTATTCATGAAACATGTTGTCTAGGACATGGTGCATATGATCGAAACCAACATTTAGTATTTCCTCATCTTCTTTATATTTTTCTTTCAACAATTCTTTCCAGGTTTGTTCTAATTGTTCGGTTACCTTCTTGCCGTCTTTTGCGAACAGATGTTCATCTAAACTACTTTGGATTTTTTCTTTAAACAATTCTTTTACTTCATTTGGAATTTCTATTTTAGGGAATGACATCTTTTCTTTACCGATTTGTGAAACAATATTTTTTTGGAACTCTTCCCACTTTTCTATTTCAGTGAGTGCCATATCGAAGTAGCTACTCATATCTTCGTTTTTGGATTCATACGCCATCGCCTCGATCATGTTTATGGTTTTGTCTTTTCCACAAATAAGTAAATCCAGTTCGTAGACGCTTTCATCGGCACTCGGTATGTAATTGTTTATTTGTGGTTCCTTGTTTTCTTTTGTTGTACTTATGTGCACACAACCAATCGGACCTGCCCACGGGATATCAGAAACAGCTAAAGCTAAACTCGCTGCATTGATACCGAGAGTTTTTGGATCGGCTTTACCACAAGCGATAACTGTGATGATTACTTGTAGAGCGTTTTTAATATGATGTTCAAAAAGTGGACGGAGAGTACGGTCTGTTACACGAGCAGCGAGTATCGCACTGTCACTTGGTCTACCTTCACGACGAGAAAACTGACTGCCGAGGATTTTTCCTGCAGCATAGAACTTCTCTAGATACTCGACAGTTAGATTAAAAAACCCTGGGTTGTTTTTACTACTCGACGATATACACGCTGTAGCCAGTATCACTGTTCCCTCACATTCGAGCATCACTGAGCCATTGGCTTGTTCGGCTAAGTCTGAAAATATTGCGCGAACAATTTTCCCCCCGATTTCAAAACTAAATTCTTTTTTTTGCATATTTATTTTTGCTCCTCTGTAGACTCTAGGCTTGAAAATAGGATTTCAATTCT
>JAYUHL010000081.1:0-7999 GCA_043767085.1 Minisyncoccota bacterium | reverse complement strand
TTAATATTACTATACAGAAAAGGTTTCCACTACGCTACCATACCTTCGCTTACTGCTCTTGAAAATACAGTTTTACCACTTTTAATGCAGGGCTATGATACAAAGGTTGCTTATGAAAAGGCCAGATACGCTCTAGACCGAGTGGGTCTTTTGGACCGTATGAATAATCTACCGAGCGCACTTTCTGGTGGGCAACAACTGCGTGTTTCTATCGCCCGAGCTATATCACACAATCCAAAGGTTATCTTTGCAGATGAACCAACTGTTAATTTGGACTCTGAAACATCCGACCAAGTTATAAAGACATTTCTAGACTTAAACCATGAAGGTCAAACTATCGTGATGGTTACTCACGAACCTGAGTATGCAAAAAAGGCTCACCGGACTATCACTATGGCTGATGGCAATATTGTCAGTGACATGACATTAACAACAAATAATGGTACTATAGAGGTATGAATACATTATTTAATAACAAGGTTTTTATTAAACTTTCGTGTGTTTTTGTAGCTCTATTATCATTATTTTTTATTGTTTTAGGTATTTATAAGGTTAAGGAGATAAATATGAGTACAGGTTTCCAGCCTGCTATGATATCGGTTTCTGGCGTGGGTGAAGTGAACGCTGTGCCAGACATAGCAAAATTGTCTCTCTCTATGTCAAAAGATGGAAAGACAAGTAAAGAAGCTCAAGACTCTTTAAATGAACAATTAACAAAGACTCTGTCTTATCTAAAAGAACAAAAGATAGAAGACAAGGATATTAAATCAGAATACGGAGGAGTAACACCAAAGTACGATTCTATTCGTCCTTGTTACGATTACAAATGTCCTAATCAAGAATCAAAAATAATTGGTTACGTCGCTACTCAAACCATAACTATCAAAGTCCGTGCTGTTGATACAGCGAACGATATCCGTACAGGTATAGTAGCACTAGGTATCACAGATCTGTCTGGTCCTAATTTCTCAATCGACGATGAAGAATTACTAAAAGACGAAGCACGTGGTCTCGCTATAAAAGACGCACAAGAAAAAGCAGAAGTATTGGCAGAACAATTAGGGGTAAAGCTAGGTAAGATAACTTCATTTTCAGACAATAATTCAGGGGGGTATCCTATGGCTTATGAGAGTAGTATGATGATGAAGACCATTACAGCGAGTGCTCCAGCGCCTGTTTTACCAAAAGGTGAAAACAAAATAACTTCAAATATAACGATTACTTATGAGATAAGGTAGTATTATTAACTAGGCCCGTGCGAAAGCATTAGGGTTAAAAAAATTCTTATGAAAAAAATAATTTTAGTTTTGTCTATGTGCTTGTGTCTTTTTATTGGAGACAGTCTTTCAGTAGAAGGTGCTCCTCCACCATTTTTTATGGGGCCAATTATCAATTCACTTTCAGTTTATTCTGGTCCTTTGGGAACATCTGTAACTATAACAGGCCTAGGTTTTTCTACTACAGGTAATCAAATAAAGTTTGGAGAAACTGGTTCAGAGTACAATCCAGAATACAACTTACCATCCACAGATGAAAATAGAAAAATAACTTTTACCGTTCCTAGTTATATATACTATAAGTGTATGAATGATATACCGAAATGCACAGTTAGAATGGATGTAATACCTCAAGGAACATATCCAATTACTGTAGTAAATGAATACGGTACAAGTACTAATGTCAATTTTACAGTGACGGGAAGTGGTTCAAATACTCCTTCAATTAGAGTTATTTCACCAAATTCTGGTTTTGAATCAATAGAGCAGGGTAGTAAAGTCGAAATTCAGTGGACTTCGAATATTCCATCAAATGAGATGGTAATTGTCTATGTTTCAGATGGTATCAATAGAGGGAATAACAATTTAGTGTTAAATACAGGAAATTTTATTTATACTATAGATGAAAGATTACCACCAAATTCTAATTACAAAGCATATGTGTATTTAGCGTCTGACACAGTTATTGTGGATAGTTCTGATAAATCATTTACAATCAAAGCTAGATCATCTTGCCCAACAGGTTACACTTTGAATGGTTCAAGTTGTATTCCAACTAATTATTCAGTAACAGTTCTTTCACCAAATTCTGGTTTTGAATCAATAGAGCAAGGTGGTAAAGTAGAAATCCGTTGGACTTCGAATATTCCATCAAGTGAGATGGTAACTGTCTACGTTGGAAGTGATCCGTTTGTACCCAGCAATAAAGGTAGGGTGATGACAGTATTAAATACAGGAAACGTTATTTACCCTTTAGATAGCTTACCCCCAGGTTCAAATTACAAAGCAAATGTGTTTTTATCCTACCCAGGCATTATTTCGGATTCTTCTGATAAATCATTTACAATCAAAGCTAAATCAAACACTTACCCTCCAGGTTGTACTTCATACTTTGGCTATAGTACTACAACTGGTCAATTTTGTGGAAACAGTGGAAATATTCCAAAACCAGTAATAACTTTTGTTTCTCAAACTTCAGGACCAGTTGGAACCAATCTAGTCATAAAAGGTACCAACTTTTCGTCAAATACAAATAAAATTATGTTCGGTGATTATGCATTCAATTTACCAGCTTATTTTTACAATTCTGTAAACAGCGAAGGTTCTATTTCTTTTGCTGTTCCAAAGATGCTACCAAATGTTGCTTGTATTCAAGCTCCGTGTTACTCAAGCTATATTATCTCAATTGAGAATTCAAATGGTAAAAGTAATGAAACACGATTTACTATCACAGATGGTCCGGTTGTAGATCAAGGTTGTTCAAAAGGGGAAGTGTACAGTACTACCACAGGTCAAAAATGTCCTACACATAATCCAACTTACCCTCCAGGTTGTACATCAAACAACGGTTACAGTACTACTACAGGGAAATCATGTGGAACAGTTATTGTAGATCAAGGTTGTTCAAAAGGGGAAGTGTACAGTACTACCACAGGTCAAAAATGTCCTACACCTGATACAGAAATCCAAGAGTGCAGTGCCACAAAATTCACTCGTGCACTTCGTTACGGTTCACGAAATAATCAAGTCGACGCATTGCAAACTATCTTAATAGATAAAGGTTATCTCGATGAAAGTTATGCAACTGGATTATTCTCAAGTCGTACTCGTACAGCCCTTAAACTTTTACAATCTACAAATGGTTTAAATCCTGATGGTTCTGTTGGTCCATTTACAAGAGCACTTCTAAACAATCTGTGGAAGACTCAATGTATTGCTGATCAAGATGATGATAATTAGTCTAAACAAAAAAACCTCGAAAGAGGTTTTTTTGTTGACTTTTTTTTGTAATTATATGTATAATACGTTTATGACTACAATAACAATCCCAAATAATTTAAAAGAAGAAAAAGACTTGTATGTAGTAACTCGTTCTCAGTACGAGATGCTCCAATCTTTTAAGAATTCCTCGCTTTCTAAAAACAAAATAGCTTTAAATTTAAAAGAAGGATTAAGTGATATTAAAAATAAAAGAGCGTTAGGACCTTTCACTTCTGTTGCTTCTGGACTTAAAGCATTAAAAAAACAAAAATAGGATAAAATGAAGTACGAATTCTCTAATAAGTTTATAAAATCATACCACTCTTTTCCAAAAAGTACTCAAGAAAAGTTTGATAAACAATTAGCTTATTTATTGAAAAATATTAGACATCCATCTTTGCATACAAAAAAATATTATGAGTCTGAAAATATATGGCAAGCGAGAGTAGATAAAAACATAAGATTTTGGTTCGTTATAAACAACGATATCTATTCTATAATTGACATAGATAACCATCCAAAGTAATTATTACCTTCAATTTGACTTTATTAGAGTAAAAGCGTATTATAGTTAAATAAGCCCGAAAGGGTGGTTTTTAATAAGAGTCCTTTTTTGTAAAATATAAATTATATGAATAAAACTATAGAATTTTTAAAGGAAGTTAAAGCAGAAGCTTACAACGTAACATGGCCTAAAAGAAGTCAGACTATTATGTATACAGTAGCTGTTTTGTTGGTTTCAGTGGGAGTTGCTTATTTCCTCGGTTTATTTGATTCTTTGTTTTCAAAAGGTCTTGAGTATTTACTTAACAATTAACACTTGCCCGTGCGAAAGCATTAGGGTTAAAATTATGGCAAAACAAGAACTACAAGGAGAGCGGAATTGGTACGCTATCCATACATATGCAGGTTATGAAAATGCTGTTATGCGTAACCTAAAACAACGCATCGACTCACTAGGTGTAAATGACAAGATTTTCAACATCGTTGTTCCGACTGAAAAGAAAATAAAAATCAAAGCTGGCAAGCGCGTCGAGACTGAAGAAAAGGTTTATCCAGGTTATGTTCTCGTAGATATGATAGTAGACGACAACTCTTGGTATGTTGTTCGCAATACTCCACGTGTGACTGGATTCGTGGGGGCAGGAGTTAACCCTGTTCCACTAAACAAGAAAGAAGTAGAATTTATGTTCGGTCGCATGGAGAATCAAAATGAAGGCAGTAAACACCAAATGGATGTCGAAGTTGAAGAGATCGTTATGATTGCCGACGGCCCATTCAAAGACCTAGAAGGCAAGATAAGCAACATCGATCGTGAGCGCGGAAAAGTCAAGGTTTTGGTCTCTATGTTTGGTCGTGAGACTCCAGTCGAATTAGATTTCCTACAAATTAAGAAACTTTAAAATATTTGCATTTTGTCACTGTTTCCAGTATAGTATTGGGACATAAAGAGATTATCAGTATACAAATTATATGGCTAAAAAAATAACAAAAAAAATTAAATTACAAATTCCTGCTGCAAAGGCAACTCCTGCGCCACCACTTGGTCCTGCTTTAGGTCAGGCTGGGATAAATATCTCTGAATTTTGTCAGAAATTCAACGCATTAACAGCAACTATGGCAGGGGATATCGTCGGTTGTGCTATCGTTGTCTACGAAGACCGTACTTACGATATAAAGATTAAGACTCCTCCTGTTACAGGCCTCATCCTAAAAGCTATCGGTATAGAAAAAGGAAGTTCAAAAGCGAACACTTCAAAAGTTGGTAAAATAACAAAAGACCAATTAAAAGCTATAGCAGAAAGAAAAATGCCAGATTTAAATGCTAAAGACTTAGAAGGAGCTATGAAAACTATCGCAGGATCTGCTCGTTCAGCAGGGATCACAGTAGTAGAATAAAAAAACAAAATAAAAAACACTTTTTTGAAAGTCCTCTGGTATAAACAACCAGATCTATCAAAAAAGTGTTTTTTATTTCTTAGTATATGTAAATACAGAAAATACTCTTAGAGAAACAACTATCGCAGGACTGTCGAGTCCGAGATGAGTACAAATTTTCAGTAGAAAATTATGCGTGTGTTTCGAAAAGAGTATTTTTGTTTTTTTGTTTATGTTTTTAATTTGTCTACACTCTCTCTACATACTCTCCAGTTTCTGTATTAACTCTTATTTTGTCACCATTTTCAATAAAGAATGGGACGTTTATCTTGACGCCATTTTCTAGAGTTATCAGTTTGCCTCCACCATTAGCAGTGTTTCCTCGTATGGATGGGGGAGCGTCTTTTACTATGAACTCCATTTTAACAGGAAGTTTTATTTTAATTATTATTTCCTCGTCATCATTGTTCCAGACTAAAGCAACGACATTTTCATTGGCTTGTAGATACTTCGCATCATCTCCTAGTATCGTATCTTTGAGTGTGAATCGTTCACTCGGTATCTCAGGATTACAAAACCAGTATTCACCTTTATTTGTATACAAAAAACGGACATCTTTTTTAGAAATATCTGCTTCTTCTGCTTTATCTGCAGCGTGGAAAGCTGTATTCCATGTTCGTCCTGAAATTAAGCTCTTTAGCTTAACTTGATTTTGAGGTTTACGCTGTTGAGTTCGGGCTACATGTGATTCCATAACTTCACATGGTTCATCTTCGTGTATGATAATTTTCTTTTCTTTTATTTCACTGTATTCAAGTAATGCCATAGTTTTTTATTTTAATTCTTTTAATTATTTATTCTCCTGCACTCGCAACCTGTATTTCTCCAAAACGTCCTCTGATTTCTTTTAGTATTTCGTCAGACAATTTCTTCTCTGAACGCAGATATGTACGTGCTGCATCATAGCCACGACCTAGTTTTATTTCCTCGACAGGGCCTTTTTCGCGAGCTTTAGCTGTCCCTAGATATGTATAGATAGCACCACTAGACTTACTGATAATACCTATCTTCTCTCCTAGTGCCATCAGTTCACCCTCACGACTTATACCCTCACCGTATAGAATATCAAACTCTGTTTGTTTAAATGGCGCAGCAACTTTGTTTTTGACAACTTTTACTCTAGTCCGACTACCGACGATTTCTTCACCTTTTTTAATTTGAGCAATACGGCGAATATCAAGACGCACTGAAGTATAGAATTTCAAAGCTTTACCTCCTGGAGTAGTTTCTGGATTGCCAAACATGATACCTATTTGCATACGAATTTGGTTTATAAATATCACAACTGTTTTACTTCGAGCAACTATAGCGGTCAATTTCCGAAGCGCTTGTGACATCAATCGTGCTTGTTTACCCATGTGTTGTTGACCCATGTCTCCTTCGATTTCATCACGGGGAGTGAGTGCTGCTACAGAGTCAATTACCACAACATCTATTTTACCAGAACGAATCAAGCTTTCTGTTATTTCAAGTCCTTGTTCTCCGTTGTCTGGTTGTGAAATAAGAAGTTCTTTGATATTTACCCCAAGTTTACTTGCATAATCAGGATCCATAGCGTGTTCTGCGTCGATATAAGCACAAACACCACCTTTCTTTTGAGCCTCAGCTACTATATGGAGAGCTAAAGTTGTCTTACCACTTGATTCTGGTCCAAATATTTCAATTATACGTCCTCTTGGTACACCACCGATACCGAGTGCCATGTCGAGCCCGATAGATCCAGTCGGAATGACATCTATATCGACTTTTGGTGAATCACCGAGCTTCATGATAGCTCCTTCTCCAAATTTAGTTTGGATAGATCTAATTGTATCTTCAACTGAATTACCAATCTCTTTTGCTTCTTTTTTTGCTTTTTTTAACATATATGTAATTATTATTTTAATAATGCTACCTCAACTTTTTCTTTATGATAGATTTCAATCTCTTTATCACTTTTATGTCCAAATTTATCGCGGGCGTTTATTGTTACAGTTTGCAGTCCGTCTATCACTGCTATCTTTTCTTCAAAATTTCCTTTTTTATCTATAAATATCTCTCTACCGTTTAGACTAATATATACAGCATTTGGAGCTTTTCCGCGGATTGTACTTATAGACAGTTCAGTGTTTTCAATATCGACTGATAATTTTATCTTCGTAAAAATATTTTCAGTTTTAGTAAAAGTAAAAGTCAATATAAAAACAACCAATAATCCGTAACTTGTATTTTTTACCCACCATTTTAGATTTTTATCTTTTATCTTGTTCATATTACATATTTATCAATCCATCTTCATTTGAAAGAGGGGAATTACTTGGACGACCTTCCAAAACTTCACGGGGTTTCGCCCCATTTCCTGGTCCAACAACACCTTTTTCTTCGAGCATATCTATTAGTTTCGCTGCACGAGCATAGCCAACTCCGAGTTTTCTTTGCAGATATGAAGTCGAAGCTTTACCGGCTTCTATCACCGTTTGTCTTGCATCTTCGTACAGGTCATCACCTCCATCGTCAGATCTTAGACTATCAGAGAACATGCTACTTCCTTTATCTATATTGCCAGTTAGTTCTATCGTACCAGGTAGTTCGTCCTCGTATTCCTTTTTCAGATATTCTACGACTTTTTTCACTTCTTCTTCAGATATAAACGCACTCTGTAGACGTTCAGGTTGGGACATCTCGGCTGTTGCATAGAGCATATCTCCAGCACCAAGTAACTTTTCTGCACCACCTTGGTCTAATATAGTACGTGAGTCTATTTGTGATGATACTTGCAATGCTACACGTGTCGGAATATTGGCCTTTATGAGTCCTGTTATGAC
>JAYUHL010000080.1:0-3391 GCA_043767085.1 Minisyncoccota bacterium | reverse complement strand
CAGAAAAAGAATTTGTACCCGACTGGTTAGCAAAATATAATTATGACAGATGGGAAATTCCTAATCCTGAATTTGTACCAGATGATAATGGTAGAAGTATAATTGAGCTATTAAGTAATAAAATAAATACTCTCAAAGATACTTTGTAATATATTCTCATTAGTGAACGCGTTCCGAACCGGGGAGAGTTTACACTTAGTTTATCGAAGTGATGTGCGAATGAGCATAATATATAATTAATATATCCTGTGATATAATAAAATTATGAAAATCAACGTTTATATAGATGGAAATAATCTATATCGCTCAGCCAAAGAACTTAATTTTGATGTTGATTATAAAAGATTTAGAGGCTGGCTTAGTCAGAAATATAACACAAGTAATATTTATCTATTTATTGGCCTTGTACCTGAGAGAGTGAAATTTTATGAGTATCTACAAAGTTGCGGTTATATTCTTGTTTTTAAACAAACAGTTTCTGTTGGGGAAAAAATAAAAGGGAATTGTGATGCGGAACTTGTTCTAAAAACTGTATCAGATTTTTATACTAAATCTTTCGATAGATGTATCCTAATTACAGGAGATGGAGATTTCGGATGTTTAGTTGATTTTCTAAAAGATAGTAATTCTATCGATAGAGTTTTATCACCTGATGTAAATAAATGTTCATTTTTATTGAGAAATAAAAATGTAGAAATTACATTCCTAAATAATCTTTATCATAAATTCTCAAACAAGATATAAAGAAAAAGCCCCCGATGTAGACGGATCTACATAAGGGTCTCTTTCATAGTGATATTAGTATTATATCACTTACTTAACCTGTAAGCAAGTAAAAAATAGAGCTACTCTATATCTCCGAACGGGGGAGAGCTTACACTGAGTTCATCGAAGTGATGTTTGAATGAGTATTTTGGAAGGGAAATAAAAAAGCCCTTAACGTCATAATGAGAGGGGGGCTTTTATAATTTTTAGTGTGGATGACCACAATAACGACAATAGTTATTATTCCATTCACTACCACAAGCGGGGCAAATATGTATTGTTTCGCCATTATTTCTTCGTTTTTCAATTTGTCTCCAATACTCTTCTTCACGTTTAATTGCTAGTTTTTCTTGTATATCAATATCATCTTCGATTTCTTCACAAAAACTAAGTCCTGATGATCTGTCACTAATAAAAAGATTATCAAATTGTTTAAAGCTGAAAATATTAAAACTAACAAGCTTAGGTGAAGTAAGAATTACATAAGCTAACTTTGTATTATTATTTATCTCCCTTGCATGTATTTGCAAATGGTCTAAATAATAACGGTATTTAGTTTCTGGCCTGTGAAAATCAAGATCGAGAACTTTTCCTTCTTCTGATAGGAGATAAAAATCAACTTGTCCTTTTCTAATTTTTCCCTCTTCGTTTTTTATCCTCACTAAGAGATTAGGTATACCACCATTTTGTTGAAGTTGTAAAATTTGTTGATCTTGAACAAATAAAACATTAGAAAGAAGACTTTCTGAATTTTTCTTTGATTCAAATAGGTTGCTTATTAGACTCCAATAGAAAATAGCTTTCTGAAAGGCTATTTTGGGGTTCCTGATTTCCAAAAATGATTTAGACGGGTTTTTCCTTTTTTTTATCTTTTTTAAACCGTGTTTACTTACTAAACTAGCGTCAGTTGTTGTTTCCATTTTTTTTTGATTATTTAATTGGTTATCACAAAAGCCAAAAGCTCCTCTGAAAACCAATCAAATACAATGCGAAAGAACGACATTGTGTATACAATATCATATTATATTTATTTGTCAATATACTGAAATACCCTATAAAAAGGCTATTTTTACTTGGTTTTCTGGGTAGGGAATCTTCCATTACATGGACAGTATACCTTTTACACCTCGCAAGCTCGTACGGAAAAGGTCTTCGATCCCTACCACGCGAGACAAACAGTTGTCTCGCTCGGGGAGCAATATACAAAAAAACACCAACAAGTGGTGATTTTTTGTATATTGCTCCCCGGGTAGGGATCGAACCTACGACCAATCGATTAACAGTCGATTGCTCTACCGCTGAGCTACCGAGGAATATTTAAGTTTTTTAGAACTCAATCTGTTTAATTATCTTTAATCAAACAGAACAAAATCCTAAAATTTTAACAGTCGATGTCACAAGTATTTTTTTACTGAAAAATCTTTCTCCCTTACAGGAACTGTACACCTTTCACATTTTGATTACAAAATATTCAAGGTCTTGCGAAGCTCCATGTATTCGCTTCTCACCCCGTCTCGCACCGTCGTGCTCCGGTCTTGCGAATGGAGCCCTACCCATTCTCACTCTACCGCTGAGCTACCGAGGAATTTAGCTTTTTTAAGCTGTGATTATAGTAACAAAAAATAACTAAAAATGCAAAGATTGGGGGTCAACTTTATTGACAAAGTTAATTATTGTGATATTATTGATATAAGTTTTGTTTCTTTGAAATAAAGGGGATTATGGTATTTAAATAATATTACATTTTGTTGGTACACTTTAGTTTCTATATGGAAGTTAAAATGTGCTAATAAGGTGTTGGTACATTAAATAAAAATAAAATGAAAAAAAACCCCAAAAAAAATTTTAAGTTAGTGTACGCTGAAGTATTTGTTATAACCATTGGATCGAGCCCTGTTAGGGTTGGATTCTATGTTGAAAATGAACATAAAGAGTTTATCCATGTTTGTAATCAAAAAAGACAAAAAATAGTTACGAGTGATTTAATCGGGTATGCACTAAATAGTGCAACGATTTATGCTCTTTTAGAGCCCATGAAAGTGGGCGACGATCTATCTCAGGTGAGTGTTTTTGTTCAACCCGATGGTAGAGCAATTCTGCATGTTGGTGATAGCCAGCGTGAGATTTATTTTAAAGAAAAAAAAGCAAAAATTGCCTTCGGATTTTTTGCATCCTCATTGTAGTATAAAATAAAAGGACCATTCGGTAATCGAATGGTCCTTTTTTATTTGTAAAAAACTATTTTACAAAAGCGAGTTTCAATGCGTCTTGCGCAGTTTTCATTTCAGTTTTAAATGTTTCAATAGCAGTATCTACTGCAGTCTTGCGAGTTTCTGAAAGAGTTTTTAAACTGTTTTTCAAATCAGTATCTACTTTAGTTGCCTTAAAAGCTTCACGTGCAGTTTTTATACTTGCTTGGAAAGTTTGTTTAGTAGTAGCACTATCTGACCCAGCTGTACAACTTGTTTTTGCAGTTGTAATAGCACTGTTTATACTTGCTTGGAAAGTGGCAATACTTGTATCAAGCCCTCCTTGTTTTGAAGCTATAAGCGCGTCTGCAGCTGTTCTATAAGCTTTTATAGCAGTATCTACAGCAGATTGTCTCTTTGCTATAGCAGCGTCACTT